>DASXIG010000094.1:0-2335 GCA_036498105.1 Xanthobacteraceae bacterium
TGGGAGAGAGCTCGGGCAGGATCGTGCTGTGTGCCAGCACCTGCGATCCCGACCGCATGGCTGCTCTCGGCGCGCGGGTCGCGGCGCGCGGGCTACGCTTTCTGGAAACGCCGGTCTCCGGCTCGAGCGGCCAGGTCAGCCGCGGCGAAGGTATCGGCCTTGTCGGCGGTGATGGCGAGACCATCGCGGCCGCGGAGCCGGTGTTGCGCGCGCTGTTCCCGACCTGGTTCCACATCGGCAGGATCGGCGACGGCGGACGCGCCAAGCTCGCCATCAATCTCATTCTCGGCCTCAATCGCGTGGCGCTGGCGGAAGGGCTTGTGTTCGCCGAGCGGCTCGGGCTTGATCCCGCAGCGTTTCTCGACATCGCGCGCCGCGCCGCCTGTTATTCGCAAGTCATGGACGTCAAGGGCGCCAAGATGGTGCATGGCGACTTTGCTCCCGAAGGGCGCGTCACCCAGCACCTCAAGGATGTGCATCTCATCTTGCAGCAGGCGGAATGTCACCGGCAGCAGCTCCCGCTGTCGCGGGTGCACGAGGATGTGCTCGAAGCCTGCGTGCGGCACGGCGAAGGAGATCTGGACAACAGTATTGTCATCAACGAGATCCGGCGCCGTGGTCAGGTAAGGGAAATGTAGGGTGGGTTAGGCGCGCGCTTTCTTTTGCGCGGACTGCGTACACTTGTCTGCGTGCGCGCGCCGTAACCCACCCCACGAAATCGCGGGCAAGCTAATGAGGTCGCAATGAGCAACGGAGAAGTGCGCTACAGCCGGGCGGGCACGATCGCGACCGTGATCTTCGACCGGCCGGCGGCCCGCAACGCCATGACCTGGCAGATGTACGAGCAGCTCGCCGAAGCCTGTGCGCGCATGCGGGCCGAGCGCGATGTGCGCGCCGCCGTCTTTCGGGGAGCGGGCGGTAAGGCGTTCATTGCGGGCACCGACATCGCCCAGTTCCAGGCCTTCCGCAGCGCCGACGACGGCGTGGTCTATGAAGAAAAAATGGAAGCGTATATCGGCGCAGTCGAGTCGCTGCCGGTGCCCACGCTTGCGGTGATCGAGGGCTATGCGATCGGAGGCGGGCTGGCCATCGCGGCGGCGTGCGATCTGCGCATCGCCACGCCCGGCGCGAGCTTCGGCGTTCCGATCGCGCGCACCCTGGGCAATTGCCTCTCCATGGCAAATTATGCGCGTCTCGTGGCCGCGCTCGGCGTTCCACGCGCCAAACGCATGCTGCTGCTTGCGGAGAACCTTTCCGCCGAGGAGGCACTCGCCGGCGGATTCGTCAGCGAGGTGGTTGCGCCTGACGACATCGACCGCCGGATCGGCGAAATTACCAAGCGCCTCGCCGGTCAAGCGCCGGTCACAATGCGGGTGAGCAAGGAGGCGATCCGGCGGATAGTGCAGGCCGGCCTGCCCGCCGGCGATGACCTTATGCGCGCGTGCTACGGCAGCAAGGATTTCCGCATCGGCGTCGAGGCGTTCATGGCCAAGCGCGCGCCGGAATGGACCGGGGAATAGGTGTCGCTGCGCTCCATCCGGGCTACGATGCCGTCAGGAATCCGCGTGTTCGGGAGATGCCTCTGAGGAGGAGAGAAAATGCTCAAGCTTCCAGCCCATGCACGATACGCCTACTCGCCGATCGTCAAACGGCCGGATTACGACTGGCCAGGGGGCAAGCGCCTGGCGTTCTATGTTGCGCTCAACATCGAGCATTTCGCTTTCGGTACCGGGCTCGGCATGGATCCTTCAAACCGCAGCGGGCAGCAGACCACGCGTAATTTCTCCTGGCGCGATTACGGCAACCGCATCGGCAATTGGCGGCTGTTCGAGATGCTCGACGAGCTGAAGCTCCCCGCGACCATCCTGCTCAACAGCAGCGTCTGCTACAATTATCCCGAGATCGTCGAGAAGATCAAAGCGCGCGGCGACGACGTGCTCGGGCACGGGCGCACCAATGCCGAGCTGCTCCGCCCGATGTGGGAGGACGATGAGCGGCGCGCGATCGAGGAATGCACGGCGGTGATCGAGCAATATGTCGGCGTGCGACCGACGGGATGGATGGGCCCCGGCGCCCAGGAATCGAGCGTCACGCCCGACCTGCTGAAAGAGACGGGGTACACGCACCTGCTCGACTGGCCGTTCGACGATCAGCCGATCTGGATGGCGACGCGCGCAGGCCCGCTTCTGTCGGTGCCCTATCCCATGGAGCTCAACGACGCCGGCTCGCAGGCGCACCGTGATCACACCGGGCGCGAGTTCGGCGACATGATCGTAGATCAGTTCGATGAGATGCTGGAGCAGTCGGAGCGCCAGCCGCTGGTGTTCGCCTTGGC
>DASXIG010000095.1:0-2111 GCA_036498105.1 Xanthobacteraceae bacterium
CACCGAGATCGGTCACGATGACCCACTTCTTGCCGGAAGCGTTGACCCGCCGAAGGAAAGGATCGTCTGGTGCAGGATTGAATGTTGGCAGGACGCATCGGCCGCTCGCAAGCGGCAGGCTGATAATGCTTTGCGCGTGTATGGGCTCGCCCTCTTCGGTAACCGGCAAGTCGTCGAGGTCGAGAAAATTCTGCACTCCGGTCGCTTCCAGCTTACCGATGTCGCCACCGCTGGCAGCGGCGCGCGCAACCAAGGAGCGGACGTCACGCTCCCGAAGATGGGCAATGCCTTCAACGCCGAGCCACCAATCGAGCAGTATCGCCGTCGGCCTGGCCACGAAAAACAAGGCCGCACGCCAAAAAATCAGAAAGGGCAGAAATCGGGCCGTCATCCGCAACGCGTTCCGCGAGAAATACGCCTGCGGGGCGATCTCGCCGAACAACGTGATCACGACCGAGGAGAAGAAGAACGCACCAAGTCCCGCGAGAACCGAGCCGGACAGCAGCGTCAGAATTACATTGGTGCCGACGTTGCCCCAGACAACGGTAGCGAGCACTTGATTGGAATTCTTTCGCAGCTCAAGGACGCACGCCGCATCCTTGTTGCCGCCGTCGGCCTCGATTTGCAGACGCAATTGGCTGAGGCTGAAGATCGCCAGATTCAAGCCGGCAAACAGCGCGGACAGCGTGATGCAGGCGATAATGCCGAGCCAAATCCAGATACTTGAAGACATGGAACTTTCTCGCGTTAGTCTGCCGGCTTGAAGACATCACATCGTAACCGTGGGCGCGGTCTCACCCCACTACGGTGACGAGAGTATGAAATCAGTTCGCGCGCGGAAACGAGAACGGGCTCATCTCGTCGGCGGTCCGCCCGAGCGGGTCCCAATTCGCCCAACCGCTCCACACGCGCTCCCCGGCAGCCTGCGCGCGCTCGCGGAGCTCCGCGAAATCGACGCCTGGAATGCCCCCCTGCTCCATGCACACCTTTCCATCCACGATGACGGTCTCCACGTCGTCGCCGATCCCGCAATCGATGAGACTCTTGACGGGATCGCGCACCGGACCGAAGCGCAATGTGCCGCGGCCGTCGAGCGCGATGATGATGATGTCCGCCTTGGCGCCGGGCGCCAGCCGGCCGATGTCGTCGCGACCGAGCGAGCGTGCGCCGCCCAGGGTCGCAGCTTCGAACACCTCCGCCGCCGTCGCGGCTTTCAGGTTGCGGCTTGCGACCTTGCCGAAATAGGAGGCGTTGCGCATCTGCAGGATCATATCGCGCGGATAGGTGTCGGTGCCGAGCGCGATGTTGACGCCGGCCTTGCGATACGACTGCCAGCTGTCGAGAAAGCGCGCGCGCCGCGCGATGTTCACGGGGCAATGGGAGATCGAGCAGCGATGACTGCCCATGATCTCCAGGTCATGCGCGCCGGAATAGCTGGCAAGAACGTTGTCGGCGGTGAGATTGCCGTGGCCGATGTTGAGCCGCTCGGACATCAGCCCGACATGCTGGAGCAGCTCGATCGAAGTCATCTGATGCTCGCGGATGATGTCGAACACCTCGTGGATGTTGTAGGCGGCGTGAATGGCGACCGGCAGATTCCGCTCGCGCGCGGCCTGCGCCGCCGCGCGCATGAGCGCGACCGTGCAGGTCTCGATCTCGCGCGGCACCAGGATGCCGCGCATCCGGTCGCCGTGCGCGCCGTGATGACGCTCGATGAATTCGAGCGCGAGCGCGAATTCGCGCTCGCCCGCGGCTTCGTCGAGCACGCGCACGAGCTTGCCGCCTTCGCCGCCAACCCAGCGCCCGCTGTCGAAGCCGGGTCCGAGATAGGCGCGGATGCCCAGCTCGCGGACCTCTTCCAGCAGCGCCTGCTGCACGCGCAGCTGGCTGCCGAACTCGACGAAGGTGGTGATCCCGTTGCGCAGGAGCTCGGCGACGGTGAAGCGCGCATTCAATGCGAGATCTTCCGCGGCAGCCTTGTCGTCGGGGCGCGCATAGCGCGGATCTCCGCCTACGCGCGCGCCGGCGCGGGCCACGCTGATCTCGAGAAAGGGCTGGCCGAAGTAATCGCCGCGCCCGATGTCGCTGATCAGGCGGTGGGAGGCGCGATG
>DASXIG010000096.1:0-13389 GCA_036498105.1 Xanthobacteraceae bacterium
GGAAGACGCGACGCATGCGGGCTTTGAGGCGATCGTTTACGAAGATGCTTGCCGTGGGATCGACGTTAACGGATCTGTATTTGCCACTCGCCAAGCCTTGGCGACGCTCGATATCCCGTGCATCAATGCCTCAGCGTGACCCGGCATTCAACGGCGTGGGTGGGCCTTCGCAATGCCACACAAACGGCGTTCCGCTTCTGAGTCCGCTTCAGAGGTAAACTTCGGAAAAAAGGGAGCGATATGCCTCTCTCAGCCACGACCATGGCAGGCCGGCAAATCGGCCGCTCGCTGCCGCGCCTCGAGGCGCGCGACAAAGTCACCGGTCGGGCGGAGTACACCCACACCATGGGCCTGCCGGGCATGCTGGTCGGCAAGATCTTTCGTAGCACCGTGGCGCATGGCCGCATCAAATCGATCGATACGGCCGCAGCAAAAAGATATCCCGGCGTTCACAGTGTCCTCACCGGAGAGGATATCCGAAAGGTCATCCCCGATCCTTATTACGGACCGGCATTCCATGACCAGCCGATCCTCGCAATCGACAAAGTCCGTTTCGTCGGCGAGCCGGTTGCGGTCGTGCTCGCTTACGATCCCCACATCGCCGAAACAGCAACACACGAGATCCACGCGGAATACCAGGAGTTGCCGGCAGTCTATGACGAAGTGGAGGCAATGACATCACCGGTAACCGTGCATGATGAGCTGCGTCCGGCCGGAAGCTTCGCAGATCTCAAGCATCTCAAAGGGCGAAAGGGCACCAATCTTGCGCTCCAAGCGAGCCTGCGCGGAGGTGACGTGGAGCAGGCATTTGCGTCGGCCGCGCATGTTTTCGAGCATACATTTCGCACCCAGAAATGCCTCCATCTCGCCCTTGAACCATTTGCGTCCATTGCGGATGCCCGCGAATCAGCGGTCACGATCTACACCAGCTCGCAAGGTCCGTCCTTTCTGCGTACCGAGATTGCGCGCCTGCTCCGGTGGCCGGAGAACCGGGTGCGCATCAAGGTGCCGTTCGTCGGCGGAGGGTACGGCTCCAAAATCTACATCAAGCTCGAGGCGCTGGTGACCGCGCTCTCGTTGCTCGTGCATCGGCCGGTGAAGATCGCGTTGACCATGGAGGAGCAATTCTATCAGATCACCAAGCATCCGAGCACATTGCGCATCAAGACGGGCCTGGACATGGACGGGCGCATCACGGCACGCCGATGCGAGGTCTTCTGGAACGGCGGGGCCTATGCCGATATCGGCCCGCGGGTCACGCAAAAATCGGGATTCGTGGCAGCCGGCCCGTACGACATCGGGAATGTCTGGGTCGATTCCTACGCGCTCTACACCCATACGACACCAGCCGGCGCGCTGCGCGGTTTTGGCCTCCCGCAGCTTGCTTGGGCATACGAGAGCCACACCGACATGATCGCGAGCGTGCTCAAGCTCGATCGCGTCGAATTCCGGCGCAAGAACCTCCTGCGCGAAGGACGTCCGCACGCGACCGGCACCATTTTGAAGGACGCCCCGATCGAGGCCGTGCTCGATCAGGTATGCGAACGCATGAGCTGGCAGGCGGCATTCGAGCGCGGCACGGGCGCCGTGCGTCGGGGGCGCGGCCTCGCCGTCGCGCTGAAGGCTGCGATCTCCCCCACGACTTCCGTGGCCGTTCTCAATGTCGCAGCCGATGGCAGCGTGACTCTCTATTGCGGGACGATCGATATGGGCCAAGGCTCAGACACCGCAATGGCGCAGATCGTAGGGGAGTTGCTCAATGTTCCGGCCGAAACGGTGAAGATCGTGCAGCGCGATACCGATGTTACTCCCTACGACATGGGCACGTTGGGCTCGCGCTCGCTGTTTCACATGGGGCACGCCGTGCGGCTTGCAGCGGAGGAAGTGCGCAGCAAGCTGCGGGCGCTTGCGCGCGAAGTAGGCGAGCCGGAAGGCAGCAATATCTCCGTCGCGGACCTCTTCAAGAAAAAATATGGAATGCAGGCCGGCAACGTCGTGGGCACTGGAACCTATAAGCCCGACTATACGCCCGCCGCGCCCGGAACCGGGCTTAGCACGAATATCACGCCGTTCTGGATGGTCGGCGGAGCCGGGGCAGAAGTCGAGGTCGATACGCAGACCGGACACGTGCGCGTGGCAAAGGTCGTCAATGTCATTGACTGCGGCAAGCAGATCAATCCGAAAATTGTCGAGACGCAGATTTCCGGCGCCTCGCTCATGCAGCTCGGGTTTACGATGTTCGAGATCATGCACCTCGACGGTGGCCAGACAACGAACGCGTCCCTCGCCGACTACAAGATTCCTGGAATCATGGACGTGCCGGCCGTAATGGTGAACGAAGCCATCGATGCCTATCAGCAGAATGCTCCATTCGGCGCCAAGGGCGCAGGTGAATCTGCGACCATGTGCCTTTCGCCGGCGATCGCCAATGCGATCGACGACGCCGTCGGGGTGCGCCTCACCGAGCTGCCGCTTACCCCCGAGGCCGTTTTCCGCGCGTTGCGTGTGAAAATGGGCACACCGTTGGCGCGCGAATAACTCGTTGCGTGCCGCTGCTTTTCACCAAATGGTGCGCCTTTGGGGCTTGAAAGGAAGACATATGTTACGTCGCGCGATTGCGGCTTTGCTGCTGATGCCTGCTCTGACCAGTATCGCCTTTGCCCAGCAATGGCCGACCCGTCCCATCCACGCCATTGTCCCTCTGAGCGCAGGAAGCTCGCTTGATATCATAGCGCGCGCTGTGTTCGAGCAAGTCTCGGCAAGTCTGGGTCAGTCAATCATCGTCGAGAACCGTCCCGGCGCAGGCAATACCATTGCAATGACGACGGTCGCACGCGCAGAGCCCGACGGCTACACGATCCTGGTCAATTCCTCCACACATACGCTCGTGCCTGTCACGTACGCGAATCTCCCGTTCGACACGCTGCGGGATCTCGTGCCCATCATCCCTGTCGGCAATGTGCCCTTGGTTCTCATGGTTTCCGCGTCGAAAGGCTACAAGGATGTGGCGGGTTTCGTAAGCGCGGCCAGGGCCAAGGGCAGGAATGTAAATTATGTTTCGGGAGGAGCAGGCAGCAGCACGCATTTCGCCGGAGAAGCATTCCGGCTCGCTGCCGGATTTGAAGCCGTTCATATCCCGCAGAGGGGAGCGCCGGAAGCGCTGACCGAGGTCTTGGCCGCTCGCGCGGACTATTATTTTTCGCCTTTACCTGCAGCTCTGCCGTTTCTTCAAGACGGCAAGCTCCAGGCTCTGGCGGTCAGCACCTCACGGCGATCAACACTGCTGCCGAACGCGCCGACCCTTCGCGAGCTTGGTTACCCGGAGGCCGAATACAATTTTTGGATCGCGCTGTTCGCGCCATCCAAGACACCGCAGCCGATCGTCGAAAAGCTTCGGCAGGAGATCGCCCGCGCACTTCATAATCCGGCGATGCAGGAAAGGCTGGGCAAGTTCGGGGTCGATTCATTGCCGCTCGATTTGCCCGAGTTCGAGAAGCTGCTGGAAAATGAAGTCACCCTCAACGCGAGGCTTGCCAAGGCCGTCGGCCTCAAGGTCGATTGAACAGCAGCCCAGCGGACCGCAACGTGGCGCCAAGCACGCCCGCAATAGTCATCATCGGGGCCGGTATCGCGGGACTTGCGGCTGCCGCCACCCTGCGCAAGATCGGGCTGGCAGCGCAGATCTACGAACAAGCCCCGGCGTTCGCCCGCATCGGGGCAGGTATCCAGCTCAATCCGAATGCCATGAGGATTGTGCGGGGCCTGGGACTCGAGGCGCGGATTCGTTCCGCCGGCTTCGCGCCCAAGGTCGGATACAATCGCACATGGGACAGCGGCGAAATCGTGTATCTGCATCCCATGGGAGACACGATCGAGCAGCGGTTTGGGGCGCCGGATATTTCCTTGCATCGGGCAGAGCTGCACACCGCTCTCGCCTCGATCAATTTACCAGAGACCATTCACTTCAACAAGAAACTTGTCGGGCTTGAGCGTAAGGCCGGCGCGCTGCTGCTCACATTCGCGGACGGCAGCACGGTTCGAGCCGACGCGGTGCTGGGTGCGGACGGCGTCCACTCCACGGTGCTCGAGATCCTGTTTGGCAGCGGCGCGCCGCGTTTCACCGGGCAAGTCGCATATCGCGCCGTTTATCGCAGCGATCTGCTCGCCCGCGAGATCGACGACCGCGTCAAATGGTGGGGGCCGGATCGCCACATCGTGAGCTACAAGGTCGACCCGCGCCGAGACGAGGTCTATTTCATCGCCAGTACGCCTGAGCCCGACTTCATGATCGAATCATGGTCGGCGGGGGGCGGTCTGGGGCAGTTGCGGACGGCGTTTGCCGGCTTTCATCCGGACGCGCGGATCATACTCGAAGCCTGTCCGGAGGTCCGCAAATGGGCTTTGGTAGAACGCGATCCTTTGCCGCGATGGAGCGAGGACAGCATCGTGCTGATAGGCGATGCGTGCCATCCTATGCTTCCCTACATGGCGCAAGGCGCGGCGTCCTCCCTGGAGGACGCCGTTGTCCTCGCGCGTTGCCTTCTGGACGCGGGGCTCGAGTCTTTCAGCGAGGCTTTCTGCAAGTTCGAGCGCAATCGTAAGGAGCGCACGTCGCGCATTCAGCTGGGTGCACGCACGAATCTCTGGATGCGCACCGCCCCAGACAGCGCTTGGCTCTATGACTATGATGCCTGGACGGTCCCCCTGATCTGAGGGGTTACCTCACCACGACAACCGGAGTGCCGATCTTCACCCGCTGATAAAGGTCGAGGACGTCCCGGTTGTGCATGCGGATGCATCCGTAGGAAACGAAGCCCCCGATCGATTCCGGTCTGTTGGTGCCATGGATGGCGTATTGATCGACGCTGAGCGTCATCGCCGCAGCGCCCATCGGATTTTCGGAGCTGCCGGCCGGAATGACATCCGGCAAGCTCGGTTTGTCGCGTTTGACGTCCGTGGGAGGCGACCACGCCGGCTTGATGAATTTCCCATTGATGTAGGCGACCCCCGTCCAGGCTTTGCCGGCCTTGCCGACTCCCACTGGGTAGGTGATGGCCTCGCCATTCTCCAGAACGAAATAGAGCTTACGGGCGCTCGTCTTCACTACAATGGTACCGGGCTCATAGCCGAATAGCGTGGCTGGGTGCGCCTGCGCCGGCGCGCCTATCCCCGCTGCCATCGCCTGGAAGGCAGCAAAGGCGATGATCGATGAAAATGCCGCACGCATGGAATACCCCCGACGTGTCCACAAGACTTTGGGCCGATGTTTTTGAGACCGTTGACCTCGAAACTGCCCCAAAACAATCAAGCGCCAGCTCCGGCACCATTCACTCCGAAGCTAGTGTCCCGATTCCGAAATTCGTTTCGTCGTGCGGCAAGCTGATTTACGAATTTCGGCATCGAAGGACACTAGCAAACCTATGATTCTAGTGTGGCTTTGGTTCAGAAGTCCGCAATCGAACGTGCCGCAAGAATGATGCGGACTTCTGAACCGCCACACTAGGCACGCCTGTTTGTCGCTTGTCCCGCGGGTTTGGTTCACGAACGGCTCAGGCCGTTTGGAAGGCCATATCTTCTCGGAAATGGTGACCAAGGGATTGACAGCTTAAGCTCCCCGCACAACGCGCGCGCCTGCATCCATCACGTCGGATTTTCGAGACTGAATGTCTCGGACTGGTCGTCATAGGCGAAGGCTTCAGCGAACCTCCCCCATCCGATGACCGCCCGCAGGGTCTGCTCCGCCACCTCTTCGTCCATATAGTCTTCGAGCTCATCGCGGAAGCGGCTCTTCGGCGCGCGATGAGAAGAGCGCTCCTGCAGGATCCGGCGGATATGGGCGGCCAGCGGGACATGCGCCAACAAGAGGCGCTGAAACAGCTTCTTGCGGTCGTCCAGGCTGGCATCGGCAAATTGCTTGCCGAGATCGGTGAGCTGAATATCGCCGCCCTCGATATCAACGAGACGCAGGAGCTGCAGGCTCTCGGCCACCGGGAAAAGCTCGTCCACTTCCATGTGCAGCGAGCTTGCGATGACCGGCAGGTCTGCGCGACCATGGTAGGGGTCACCCGCAACCGCCTCGATCAGACCTGAGAGCAGATTTGCCGAAACGCGCGGCAAAACCGCATCGAGCCCGATGGCACGAGCCCGCTCGCCCACAGGCGCCCCGCGACGGGAACCCGCGGGACGGGCCGTCATCACCACATAAATGCGCTCGACCAGATCGCGAAACCTTGGATCGAGGCGATTGCGCGGCTGCGGCAGCTCCACCCTGATCTCATCGACGATGTGTCCGGGGTTGGTCGAGAACACCAGGATGCGGTCGCACATGAGAACCGCCTCCTCGATATTGTGCGTGACCAGAATGACGCCCTTGATCGGCAGGCGTCCTTCACTCCACAGGTCGAGGAAGTCGGTGCGCAAATTCTCCGCCGTCAGCACATCCAGCGCCGAGAACGGCTCGTCCATCAGCAGGATGTTGGGATGAACGACGAGTGCGCGTGCGAAGCCGACGCGTTGGCGCATGCCGCCTGAGAGCTCGCGCGGGTATGCGGATTCGTAGCCGTCAAGCCCAATGAGATCGATGGCCGACAGCGCGCGGCGGCGTATCTCGTCTTCGGGCAGGCCCAACGCCTCCAGGCCGAGCTGGACGTTCTTCAGGACGGTCATCCAGGGAAACAGCGCGAAGCTTTGAAACACCATGGCAATTCCGGGCGCCGGCGCAACCACGGGCGAGCCGAGATAGGTAATGCTGCCTGCGCTGGGCCGGGCGAGCCCCGCGATCAGGCGAAGCAGAGTCGATTTGCCCGAGCCCGAACGTCCGAGCAGCCCCACGATTTCGCCCTGGGCAAGACTGAGATTGAGATCATCGAGCACCAGAAGCTGGCTGCCGTCCGGCTTGGGAAAGGCCTGTCGGACGGACTGGACTTGCAGCAGCGGCGCTACGCTCGTCTCCATTTTGTCATCCCAGCCTGAACTTGCGCTCGGCGTACTCGTACAGCGGTCGCCAGAGCGCACGGTTGATGAGCACTACGAACAAGCTCATCACCGCAATCCCGAGCACCACGCGATGGAAATCACCGTTCTGCGTTGCTGTCGCGATGTAGGCACCGAGCCCATAGGCTTCTAAACGCTCGTTCCCCCAGGATGCGACTTCCGCAACGATGCTGGCATTCCAAGAACCTCCGGCCGCGGTGATCGCTCCTGTGACGTAATAAGGAAACACCGCGGGAAGAGCGGTGGTGCGCCACCACAGCCAGCCCCGGACCTGCAAATTGACGCAGCAGTCGCGCAATTCCGAAGGGATCGCGGCGGCCCCGGCAATGACATTGAACAGAATGTACCATTGCGTGCCGAGGATCATCAGAGGGCTCAGCCAGATGTCGGGATTGAGGCCGTAGGCGACGATGGCCGACACCACGACGGGGAACAGAAGATTGGCTGGAAAGGCGGCCAGGAACTGGGCAACGGGTTGAACGATTCGGGTCGCAGCCCGATGCGTGCCGACCCAAACCCCGATGGGCACCCAAATCAGGGTCGCAATCCCAATGAGGACGACAATGCGCAGCAAGGTGGCCAAGCCGAGCGCGAATGCCGCGCCGACGTCGGGCGGCGACAGCTCCTGCATCACAAAACGTGCGACCTGCCAGAGTGCCGCCGCCGCCACGATCACCACCGCGGCAGTCCACACGCGATCGCCGGTCCGACGCCCATTGCGTGATTTCGAACGGACATTGGCGGCGCCCACCGCGGACCATCGCAACGAACGGCCCCAGATCGCCGCCCCCGGGCGGAGAAGCAGGGCAATGATTCCCGATCGCCGGAGAACGTTGAGGACCCAGGACCTCGGAGGCGGCACGCCAGCCTCCTGCTCGAATCGGAACCGATCCGCCCACGCGATCAGCGGGCGAAACAGCACGAGGTCATAGATCAGTATGACGACGAGCATCGTACCGATTGCCCAGGCAACTGCCGTCAGGCTTTTCTGAGCAATCGCAAGCGCAATGTAGGAACCCATGCCCGGAAGCAGCACGGTTGTGTTGCCCACGCTGATCGCCTCGGAAGCGACCACGAAGAACCAGCTGCCCGATATCGACATCATCATGTTCCAGACGAGCTGAGGCATGCCGAAGGGGGCTTCCACGCGCCAAAAGCGCATCCATGGCGAAAGCCTAAACGCCGATGCCGCCTCCACGAGCTCCACCGGAACGGTCCGCAAGGACTGATAGAAACTGAAGGCCATGTTCCAGGCTTGGCTCGTGAAGATTGCGAAGATCGCGGCGAATTCGGCGCCGAGAACCCGACCAGGCGCAAGTGACATGAAGAAAACGATCGTGATCGAGAGGAAGCCGAGGATCGGAACCGATTGCAGGATATCCAAGAGCGGGATGAGCACGAGCTCGGCCCTCTTGTTTTTTGCCGCCAGCGTCGCGTAGCCGAAAGTGAACAATAGCGAGAAAGCCAGCGCCACCAGCATGCGCAAGGTCGTGCGAGCGGCATACTCGGGCAGGTTGACGGGTGCGAGCGAGAGCGGAGTAACTTCCAGCGCGGAGAGCGGTTCGAGCAGACTGCGGCTTGCTTCCGCCAGAAAGATCAAAACGCCGAGAACGAGCAGAACTGCGAAGGCGTCCCAACGCGTGAGGCCGCGCGCCCATTGCTCCACGGCAATTGGCAGTACCTGCGGTACAACCGGGTGCTCGCGCTCCGTAGGCATTGTTACGGTTCCCCCGAATCATAGGGCTGCTGGCGTCCTGACGATTTCGAAGCTCGCATCAGAGGCTTGGCTAGCGCTTGCGAAGTTCGGCATCGGGACACCAGTAAGTCTCTCCAGATACCCAGGGACGGCGTGAGATCCCAGGGGTATATTGGCGCAGCGGAATGACGATGACGCTTGGCAGGACAAATAATTTGCTTGCGGCAGATTGGAAACGGCTCCGGCAATGGCCGGCGCAGCATCGGGCAGAGTTGCGTTTGTGCGTGCGGGTCAGCGTTTCGGCCATGGCGGCGCTCGCGGCCGCGCAATTGCTCGAGCTTCCGCTCGCCCTCTGGACGGTGCTGACAGCCGTCATCTTGACCCAGATCAGCGTGGGCGGGTCGCTCAAGGCGACGCTGGATTATGTGGTGGGCACCGTAGGCGGCGCCATCTACGCCGGCGCAATCGGGGCTCTCATTCCGCACAGCGACGAGATCGCCGTCCTCGGCGGGCTCGCGATCGCGGTCGGGCCGGCCGCTCTTCTCGCCGCAACCAATCCGCGCTTTCGCGCGGCGCCATTCACCGCAGTCATGGTATTCTTCGCGCCCACCATCACCCATACGGGGCCGCTCGCTTCCGCATTCGAACGCGTGGTCGAGGTCGCGGTAGGAGCCGTAGTCGGGCTTATTGTATCGATCCTCGTCTTGCCTGCCCGTGCGCACGACCTGGCGGTCGACGCAGCAAGCCGCATGCTTTCGCTGGCGGCGAGGTCGCTGCCCGAGCTGTTCGCGGGTTTCACCGCAACGTTGGACGAAACGGCGCTTCGTCGCATTCAGGACGGCATTGGCAACGCGCTGGCCCGGCTGAACGCCATCGCTCCCGAGATGAAGCATGAGCAGCTGAGGCCATTTGGGGAGGCTGCCGATTCCGGGCCGCTGCTGCGCACCATGCTGCGGCTTCGGCACGATCTGGTGATGATCGGAAGAGCCGCCGCTGTGCCGCTACCCGAGCCCATAAAGCCAGCGCTCGCTGGACCCATCGATCTTGTCAGCAAAACGGCCACAGAGTTTTTGTGCGCCAGCGCCGCGGCGCTGACGGCGCGCGCAGGCGCGCCGCCGCTCGATGCCTTCGAAGCGGCGCTGGAGGCCTACAACGCGCAGCTCACGGCGATCCGGCGCGCGGGACTCACCCGCGAGCTGAGCACCGACGAGCTGGAGCGGTTGTTCGCGCTCGGGTTTACGCTCGAGCAAATGCACCAGCATTTGCGAGATCTCGCGCGATGCGTGAGCGAAATTGCGCCCGAAAGCGGTGGGCAGACGGCAGCGGACGGAGAACGGACCTAACACCAAATCTCACCAGGTTGCCCTCCTAGCAAAGGTCCCTGTAAATCCCTGTTATAACAGGGGCGAATGCAAAACCCTGCGAAATGGCCGTCAAACCTGGAAAACCCGGCCAAGATAACAGGGCCGAGCAGGGACGGAACAGGAAATCGCGGCCCCGAGCATCGCGATCACCACTGCCAGCGAAAGATGATGTAGTCATCGTTCTCATTGGCGCATCCCTGTTCCATCATCCGGCGAAAGCGCTCTCCTTTCCAATGAGATGAATTATATCGGTCCTCCGACACGGTGCCCGAGATTATTGTGGCTGGGCTATGCAAAAGCCCGGCGCGGTTTCCCGCCCGGGCCTGGACGCAGTTCTGAAGGATATCCCTTTATGCCTGGGTCCCGTTTCAATGTCTACAGCTCACAAGTTGAAAAAATGACAGAACTGTCCATCCCTTCTCCGTCCGTTGTCCTCCGCCGCCATCCATCGTCTATCCTCCGTCGCCATGACCACTCCGAAATCGAAGCGCGCCAAACGTCCCCTACTTGCCGTGGATGGCGACTCCTTCGCCCACAGGGCCTACCACGGCGTGCCGAAGACCATTACCCGCCGGGACGGCAAGCCCGCCGGCGCAATGATCGGCTTCGCAAATTTTCTGCTGCGGATCTACGAGAACGAGCTGCCCCGGGCCGTGCTGGTCGGCTGGGACACGCTGGACGCCCCGACCTACCGCCATAAGGCTTTTGCCGGATATCAGAGCGGCCGACAGTTCGACGATGCGCTGGTGGATCAGCTCGAGCTGTTGCCGCAATTCGTCAGCGCCTGTGGATTCGCGAACGCCAAGGGCCCCGGATTCGAGGCGGATGATTTTCTAGCCGCCGCGGCAGTCGCCGAAGAGCGGCGCGGCGGGACCGTCGTCGTAGCGAGCGGGGACCGCGATACTTTCCAGCTCGCGTCCCAATCCACCACGATCGTCCAGCCGTTGCGGGCCGGGGAGATGGCGCGGATCGGGCCGGCTGAAGTACGTGCGCGCTACGGCGTGGAGCCACCGCAAGTGCCGGATTTCATCGCGCTGCGCGGTGATCCCTCCGACAAGCTGCCCGGCGCCAAAGGCATCGGTCCCAAGGGAGCGGCAGCACTGCTGGGGCGATTTGGCAGCCTCGAAAACGCGCTGCGGGCCGGGCGCTTTGCCGCCCAAGCCGATGAGCTGCGGCTCTATCGCCGTATCGCGACCATGGACGCTTCAGCTCCCCTCCCAAGCCTGGCCGACCAGGTGCCGACTTGGGCGAAAGCGGCACATCTGGCGCGCGAGTGGGGACTCAATCGGTTGGCCGACCGCCTCGATGAGCTCGCCCGCAAGTAGGGGCTATTGGGGCGGGTTTAAATCCCCCTACACGGAGCCGCGGGCATGCCCCTTGCATCATGGAGGGATGCGCGCCTCAACGACGCGCTCCTGAGGAGTGACCCTTTCGAGAATGCGGGCGCATCGTGACCAGCAATTGAGCCGCTCTGCCTATTCCATGAGCAGCTCAACGGCGCATGTCCATGGTCCCATGCATTGCCTCGCAATTTGATGGCTCGTCCCTGGATTTCATCCCTCACCACGGAGCGATCATGACCCCAAGCATGCCATCAAGGTTGCGAGCCTTCATCTGCGCCCTCGCCACCATTGTGCCGCTCCATCTCTCCCCTGCCGCCGAAGCCCCGACGAAGCTCAAGTTGGTTCTCAATTGGAAATACCAGGGGCCGCAAGGAATCTTCTTCCTCGCCGAGGATCGCGGATATTTCAAAGCGGAGGGGATCGATATTACGATCGACCAGGGCAATGGCTCGAGCGCCCCCATCGCGCTGGTGGCAAATGGAACCTATGACGTTGGCTTTGGGGACATCAACGCGCTGATCGAGCTTGCCGGCCGCAAGCCGGAGGATGCGCCGATTGCCGTCTACGTGATCTACAATCAGCCGCCCTTCACGATCGCGGTAAAGACAGAAAGCCCGATCCAGGCGCCGAAGGATTTCGAAGGCCGGACGCTGGGCGGCGCCGCAAACGACGGCGCGCTCAAGCTTTTTCCCGCCCTGTGCAAGATCGGCAAGATCGATTGCACCAAGGTGAAAATCACCAACATGCAGCCGAATCTGCGCGAGCAGATGCTGATGCAGGGTCAGGTCGACGGCGTATTCGGCTACGTCAACACCATTCGATTCTCGGCGAAACTGATGGGAGTGGAAGAGAAGCAGATTCGCTACGTCAATTACGGCAACTACGGCATGGACCTCTATTCCAATGGCATCATCGTCTCGAAGAAGCTTGTGAAGGAGAAGCCCGAAGTCGTGCAGGCTCTGTTGCGGGCGATCAACAAGGGCATAGTCGATACCCTCAAGGATCCCGATGCCTCGGTCGCGAGCGTGGCCAAACGCGAGCCGCTGATCAAGACTCCGGTCGAACGCGAACGTCTCGATGCCACGCTGCGCGAGGAGATGAACCATCCCGAAATCGCGCGGATCGGACTCGGCGACGTCGACATCGCGCGGCTGAAACGATCAATCGACATCCTCGTGGATGCCAACGAGCTCCCACGCACACCCGCCGTCGAGGAGATATTCACCCCGGCCCTGCTGCCACCGCTTGCCGATCGCCCAAAGCAGCTGTTCTGAAATCCTGCTTCTGTGCAACATTAAGCCGCGAGCGCAGAACAATGCGGCCGCAGGAAACGGGAAACGGCCATGGATTTGAAGCTCGTGGGCCGGGCCGCGGTGATCACCGGCCCTGCCAAGGGAATGGGCGCGGCCATCACCAAGGCGTTCGCATCCGAGGGCGCGCGATTGGCGCTGCTTGGGCGGGACACGGCCGCGATCGAGCCGGTCGCCAGCGAAGCGCGCGGGTTGGGAGCGCAAACCATCATCGTGCCTTGCGACCTGACCGATGCTGCGCAGTGCGAGCGCGCCGCGTCCGAGGCAAGAGAGCGCCATGGCCGCATCGACATCCTGGTCAATGTCGCCGGCGGCTCGGGGCCGATCGGCAAAAGCGGACTTGAGACAACGCCGCAGGAGTTCGAGGATATTGTCAGGCTCAACATGAACGGCTGCTTCCACACCATGCGCGCCGTGCTTCCGAGCATGATTGCGCAGCGCTATGGCAAGATCGTCAATGTCGGCGGCACATTCGGGATGCGCGGGCGCGCGGGCCGGATGGCGTACTCGGCGTCAAAATGGGGGCTGCGCGGCATCACCAAGAGCTTCGCGCTCGAAGCCGGCGCTTACAACATCAACGTCAACTGCGTCGCGCCGGGCATGGTCGATGGCCCGCGCTTCCGCGAGAAGGTGTGCGCGGACATGGCAAAGCGGCTGGGCATCACCCTCGAGGAGGCCGCCGA
>DASXIG010000097.1:0-1882 GCA_036498105.1 Xanthobacteraceae bacterium
CCGGATCCCGTCCGGGGAGGCGCATGACGGAGCTGAAACCCCCAATGAATGCCAAAACCGCCGCTCGCGCGGCAGAGCCGCTCCTTCCGGTCGAGCTCGGCTCCGGCAAGATCAAGTTCGCACAAGGCGTGAAAGCCGGGCGGTGGGTGTTCGCCACCGGCCTGATGGCGCAGGACTTCATCAATGGCATCGCGCCGGATGTCCTGGCCGAGCGCGCCCCCAATGCAGGGCTGCCCAAGCGGGAGAAGGAGGCGGCACGCCTTTTTGCCAATCTCGATGCCGTGCTGCGTGCCGCCGGCACCGACCGCAGCAATCTCGTTCGCACCGACCAGTACTACACGACGGTCAAGGCGGTCCCGCCCTATCAATATGTCAGGCGCGAGTTCCTGCAGGGGCGCATCCCGCCCTCCACCTCCATCACGCAGCAAGGCCTGCTGCTGCCGGGTGCCGACATGAACGTGCAGGCGATGGCCGTCGTCCCGGCAGGGCATTTGGAGGTCGTCCACCTCAAGCATGAGCGACTGAAAGGGCGCCCCACCTCCGGCTACTCGCCTGCACTCACCGCCGCGGACTTCATCTTTGTTCCGGGCGTCACCAGCATGCCGGCGCCGGACGAGCCGCAGCGCAACGGCATCGCCGCGGCGGCGCTGATGCCTGTGGGCGCGCAGTGGGGCGGCCAGCCGATCAAGCTTGAGACGGAATTCCTGATCACGCAGCGCATCGCGCCTTCCCTGGAGCTTGCCGGAGCGGGCCTCGACGACGTCGTGCACGCACAGATCTATCTTACCGACCCCGAGGATTATTCTGCATTCGCCGAAGTCTGGTCGCGCTATTTCGGCGAGTCGAAGCCGACCTGGTCGGTCATCCCATGCATTCCGCATGGGCTCGCCCCCTACGACGGCAAGATCGAGATCAACGTGCTCGCCGCGAAGCCCGGCAGCGCCGCGCAAAAGCGCCACATCGATGCCGGCGTGACGACCGCGTTCCGCGATCAGCCACAGGCGGTGCAGGCGGGCGACCTCCTTTTCATCTCGGGCCTGATGGCGGTCGATCGCGACGGGCTCGTGGCGGTGGCCGCAAGCGACCCGCGGCAGCCCTGGTTCGCCTCGCCGCCCGAGGCGCAGGCGGAACACATCATCGCGAGCATCGCCGGGCTGTGCGAAGCGGCGGGAAGCTCGCTCGCCAATGTCGTGCGCGTGCTCCAATTCCACACCGATCTCCGGGAGTTCTACCCGGTCTACAAGGTCTGGGAGCGCGAGCTTGGCGGTCGCCCGCTGCCGTTCTCGGCAGTGGAAGTGCCATCGCCCCTTCCGGTCCCGGGCGCGACGGTGCTGATCGAGGCCTGGGCCTATGCGCCGTAAACGCCTCGTGTCCCGGCCGAGTGCGTGAGGGCCTTTGGCCCGAACGCACGAGAGCCGGGACCCAGGAGCGACAAACACCGGCCCGCCGTGTCCGTGGCCCCTGGGTCCCGCATCTTCGCTCGCGCGTGCAAGCCCGCGCTCGCTTGTCCGGGACACGCGATTCATCTTCGGTACCGGCGCGCACTGTTCGCCGCCCGCGGACGTCGCCGTGTGCAATGACGGACAACGTGAGCGTCACGGTACCACGAGATGCGCGTTCCTGAGCGCGTCAAGCGAAAGCTTGAGGTAGCGTTTGCCATTGTCCTCGGGCCCAGGCAGATGGCCGCCGCGCAGGTTTACCTGTAGGGCGGGCAGCATCAGCCCAGGGATGGGCAACGTGCGATCGCGAGCTTCGCGCAATCTGATAAAGGCCGCCTCATCGATTCCGGCGACATGGATATTTGCGCGCTTCTGTTCGGCGACGGTGCTCTCCCAGCGCGGCTCGCGGCCGCCCGGCTGATAGTCGTGGCCGGTGAAGAGCC
>DASXIG010000098.1:0-2537 GCA_036498105.1 Xanthobacteraceae bacterium
TGAAAGCGTGCGCGAGGGCTGGTATTTCACCGGCCACACCGGTTATGTCGACGACGAGGCCGGGTGTTTTTTTCACCGGCCGGGTTGACGATACGATCATCACGGGCGCCACGTTGCCGCTTTGGCGCGACCGCGCCGTGAGGCGGATTATCGTCGAGCGTATCGTCCAGGGACCGGGGCAAACGTCCACGCGACACCGACGGTCGACCGGGTCGCTACAATGTCATTCCTGATGCACAGTCTAACGCGCGAGCAACTCGTAAATAATAAACGATTCGATGAAGATCGAACGCTTGTAAACAGGACGCACGCGAAATCCAGCCCGATCGATCAGCCGACCGAAGAGAGCCAGGTCGGAATCCGAAGAGACCATAACATACAGCAGCCCACCCGGCTTTAGCCGCTCGCGCGACTGGTCGAACAAAGCTGCGATGTCGCGATAATGCGGTCCGGCATGCCAGCCGCGATCGGCGAGATCGCGCGGCTCGCCTGCATGTTTGGGAGGGCTCGACAGGATCACGTCAAAAAGCGGCCGCGGCGCGAGCGCCGAGAGCAGGTCGGAGCACAGGGCGCCGACGCGGTCGCCGGCGCCATTGGCGCGAGCGTTTTCGGCGACCGTCAGGGCGGCGTTCGGATTGACATCGGCGGCTATGACATTTTCGGCGCCGGCGCGGGCGGCTGCGAGGGCGAGGATGCCCGATCCGGTTCCGACATCGAGGACGCGCTTGCCCGTCAGGTCAAGTCGGCTGATAAATTCGGCAAAGCACTCGCTGCTCAGGAAATAGCGAGGATGAAATACCGTGGGGCGTACAGTGAGGCGAAAGCCGGAGGCATGCGTGATCCGAGTGCGTTGCCCGGAGAGAATTAGATGATAGGCAAAGAAGTGAATAGAACGACGCAAGAAGCGGCGGAACGGATCGTGTGGGCTAACTCGGCGAAGGGCGCCGACGGCCGGTTTGGCCTCTGTGGCTTGGACCACACCGGCTGAACGAGACATTTGAGTCATGATTGAATGCTCCTCGGGCGAGTTGGCCAAGGTATAATAAATCGTGAGGCCGCGCCGCGGAGCGCTCGAGCCGATTTCGAGAGGGACTGCCTTCGCATGTACATGATTTGCAGGTAGTGCCACAGCGACTGGCCGTGCGCGGGCTGCACATGTATTCGGCCCTCCTGCGCGCAGGGCGCGGTTAGCAGTCCGCGCAACTTGATCATCTCCCAAGCGAAGGGGCTCCAGTCCCGCCAGACCTGTTGGGCCTCATGCAACAGGACCCCGCTCACAACCTCCGGCACAGCGCCAAAGATTTCGGGGATGCGATCCGACACGCCGTCGTCACGCAAAATGTTCCATTTCGAAAGGCCGCCCATGACCGGGGAGTCAAGGGCATAGACCACTCGGCTGACCCAGGCCTCACGAATGCAGTACGAGCACATCGCGCATGGCTCGATATTAGTATAGAGCGTGCAGCGACGAAGCTGCTCTCGGCCAATCGTCTTCTGTGCATGCGAGAGGGCGATGATCTCCGCGTGACGTGTGACGTCGCTATCTCGGATAGTGCTGTTGATCCCTTCCGCTACAATGTGTCTGTTCAAGGCGATTACTGTGCCAAAGGGATACTCGCCTTTGCTTACGGCGATCCGAGACAGTTCGATGCACCGCGCCATCATCGCTTCATCCGTCGCATTGCATGATGCTTCCATCGCCGCGGTGCTCCGTTTCTTGCGCGCAGCGATCCCGTGGACCGATTTTCTCGCGCAAATGGAATATTTCACAAAACGCCCTTGGCATCGCATGAGACACAAGGACGCTTGTAGACCGGATTCCGAAACTGTGTGTCATCCCTTAACGGGTGATTTCCCAGAATCAGCCTTCGAGCCGCTCGAAGCAGATCGGCCGCGAACTCGGCGTCCGCTACGTACTCCGGCAGACCGGCAACAAGTTTCGGAGAATGTGCAGCTGATCGATGCAGAAGCGGGCACGCACCTGCCGCGCGTGCCGCCAGTCCTCGGTCTCGCCGGGTCGAGGAAGTCAGGTGTGAAACAGCATCGGACCGGGACCCTGCCGCCGATTCCGGATAAGCATTTTGATGTAGGTCAGGAAAACGCCAGTTTGGCGGGGTCCCAATCGGCGCCGATCGGGACCCCACCGTCCAGGCAGATAGTTCCGGCAAATCAAAGGCTTGTTTCAGATTCGGGTGGAGGGCCCACTTCGGTGCTGACTTACACCCGGATGGGCGGGCTGCGAAACGCGCGGTATCGGCCAAGGGGGCTCGCGGCGCTCATTCTGCTCGGTCCCGCTGTTCAGCCACGCGGCAGTCGAACGCGCCGAGCACGAGGCGCTGCAGGCGCTTCGCATCGATGCTCAAGCGGATGAACGCTGCCCGGTAGAGCTCGTGCTGGCCGCCCCCCGGTCGACCGTGCCCTGCATCCGCACGGGTGCGCCCTGAAACATTGCGTCCATGCAACCCTTGGCGAACACCGGCACATATCGCACCGGAAGATGCGCCATCATAGGGACGGAATATTCGGGGTTGGCGGGC
>DASXIG010000099.1:0-1926 GCA_036498105.1 Xanthobacteraceae bacterium
TGGCAGGAAGCCAAGCGCTGCGACACAGAGGCCGCGCCGTGTCATCGGTTGCATCTGATATCCTCCGATCAGGCGATGGACCGGTCTGCCGGACCACGCCAATTGACTCCGGACCGATCCTAGCGGAGTGCGTATCCTGCCGCACGGCGTTTTCCGGCATGGGTCCAGTCGTGGAGGTTGGATGCACTTCCTTCGATTGAAACGGCGCGAGCTCTTCGCGGTCGGTGTGGCCGCGGCACTGCCTCTTGTCGCGCGGGCGCAGCAGCCAACGAAGATGCCTCGGATAGGCATCCTGTCACCCGGCCAACATTCCAATGTACCGGACCCTCAACTCAGCAGCGTGAACGCGTTTGTGCAAGGCCTGCAGGAACTCGGATACAGGGAAGGACAGAACATCGTCATCCAACAGGAATATGCAGACTGGAATGCCGATCTACTCCGCGAGGGGGCCGCCAAATTGATCACTGATAAGGCCGATGTCATTGTCGCATTCAGCACGCCGGCAGCGCGCGCAGCGAAACAAGCCACCGGCACCATCCCGATCATTGCGATCGCTATGGCGGATCCCGTCGCCGACGAGCTGGTCGCCAGCCTTGCGCGACCCGGAGGGAATGTCACGGGAACAACCTTTCTCGGCCCGGAGCTGGTCCCCAAGCGCCTCCAACTCCTGAGAGAGGTCGCGCCGGGACTCTCGCGCGTGGCGGCGCTGTGGCACCCGCAGGCCTACAGCGAACGCACCATGGCAGGCGTCGTGAACGAGACCCAGATAGCGGCTCGCACGCTGGGAATGCAGCTTCAGCTCGTGCCCGCAGCCAACCCGGATGATCTCGCCGGTGCGTTCGCCGCTATGAGCAGTGAGCAGGCCGGGGCTCTTATTGTATTCCCCAGCCCCATGTTGTTCGGCCAATACGGCCGGATCGCGAGCATGGCCAGCGATGCGCGATTGCCGGCAATGGGCGCAGCAAGGGAGTTCGCCGATCTCGGAGGACTCATGTCCTACGGGGCGAACCTGCGCGATCTCGCGCGGCAGACTGCCGCGTATGCCGACAAGATCCTGAAAGGGGTAAAGCCAGCGGACTTGCCGGTCGAGCAGCCGATCAAGTTCGAGCTGGTCATCAATCTGAAGACGGCGAAAGAGCTGGGCCTGACGATCTCGCGCGAGTTCCTGCTGGTGGCCGATGACGTGATCGAATGAGAGTAGCGGGTATGCTCATCTTAGGAAAAGCTGCGCGAGCCGTCGGCCGGGCGCTGATCGTCCTCGCCGCGGCCGTGCTCATGCCGGCGCCCGCGCCGGCGGCCGACTACTACGCGGGCAAGAGCATCGACCTCCTCATCGGCGCGCCGGCCGGCGGCGGCTACGACATCTATGCGCGCGCGCTGGCGCGTCATTACGGCCGTCACATCCCGGGCCGGCCGACCATCATCGCGAAGAACATGCCGGGCGCGGGAAGCGCGCGCGCAGCAGGTTACATCAGCACGCTGGCGCCGAAGGACGGCACCGCCGTTGCCGCCATCTTCCCCGGGGCCGTCATGGGTCCGCTGCTGGAAGAAAAGGCCGAAGCCTTGTTCGATCCCACGAGGGTGTTCTTTCTCGGCACGGCCAACAACGGCACGCGCGTGTGCGTGTCGCGGCAGGGCTCGAAGATCAGGACCTTCGACGATGCGCTCATCCAGAAGGCTTCCTTCGGCGGCGTCTCGACCAACGACTCCACCCGGGAATACGCCTGGATGCACAAGAAGACGACGGGCGCACTTTACGAGGTCGTCTCCGGCTACAGCGGCACTGCCGAGATCGCGCTCGCGCTCGAGCGCGGCGAGATCGACGGCGCTTGCGGATGGGACTGGGCGAGCTTGAAGTCGCAACGGCCGGACTGGATCCGGGAGCGCAAGGTCAATCTTCTCCTGCAGGATGGGCGGGAGCCCAAT
>DASXIG010000100.1:0-9958 GCA_036498105.1 Xanthobacteraceae bacterium
TGGACCGACCGACATGGATTACCTGGTTCTCGAGCAGGTATTCGATACCGCTACTCAGTTCATGTTCAAGCTCCAGCGCAGCGTGGAAGATCCGCTTGTCCACTTCCGGAACATTGTCGGAAAGATTGCCTATACGGCGTCATTGCTGCTCCGCATGGGATATCTGGCCGCCGCACTGGCAGGCATTGCGCTGCTGACGGATTCGATCTGGAAAAGCTGGACCGGCAACAGCATCGATTGGAGCGGGCTGCTACGGGCGGGAACGTCCTTCGGCTGGATACAGCTGATTCTGATCGTCTGCACCCTGGTGATCATACGCAGAATCGTCATTCGGTTGAGCCAGCCGGACAAGCGCGTGGATCCCGAGCGCTGACACATGAGAGGAGACGGGCGATATGGCAGAGAGCGACCCGCAGCGGCAGCTTCTTCCCGTGGTCGCCCGATTTCCGGGCAGAGGCCTTTTACTCGACGTCGGGCCGCAAACTCGCTCCCAGATCAAGCGCCTCAAACGCGGACGCGGCAGGCTGACGCGACAGATCGCGCAAGCTGTGGGCGAAGCGAGCGAGGAGCTCGGAATAGACGCGGCGGCTGAGGTTGTTCCTGTCGTCATCCTCTACCGGCGCGGTGAAGACTACCGGGTTCATATGCCGGCGCCCGATCGCGCCGGCGGGAGATGAAATGTGCCTGCGAAAGTGATTACTCCTGTTGTCGTAAGCCTCGGCATTGCGCGCGAACATCATCTCAACGAATTCCGCGGTGGTGCGGGACGAATAGCGGATGACGTGCAAGAGGTCATGAAACTGCTGCGCGGCAGCATGCCTCCCGAACAGGACCACAGGGTCTTGTTGCCGGTCGTCGTGGTCTATGCCGACGAGCAGTGAACGGTACGAGCAAGAACGTTGGCGTGCTCCCGCGCTAGCTCCTGTAGTGCGAGCGTTCTGCCCGTCATTCGGCCGAGAGCGTCAAGGGGATGCCTTTCGCATTCGAGCAGTCCATGGTTCCTGTAGACTTGGTTCCTGCAGACCTGCCCGACCATTGTCCGGTGTAATCGCACCGAGCGCCGTCATCGAGCAGAAGGCTCGCCTGCAACCGCGAGGATGCTGCGGATCGGGTTATCTGAACTGTGAGCTTCCCGGACTTCTCCTCCGGGCCGTTCACGGTGCAAAGTCCGACGTGCTTCATGCGCAGCGGGCCGGAGAACTGCTCGCTGGCCCCGGAGGGTTCTCGTGTGACTTCGGCATTCAGCTCCCACTCCGAGAGATAGCCGGCCGTGCCGGTGAGGCGCAGGGATTGCACCTGCGCCGAGGCCGCATGGACCAGAAGAACCAGCGCGAAGAAGATCCCTGCAAACATTCTGCACCTCGAAGCGGGGCAGCAGGCTGACGAAATTACGCGCTGAACGCAAGTGCGCGCCGACCGCAGGGAAGCATTCTCAGGCCGGGTGAGGTTTTCTCATTTGCAAGCCGGCGCGAGAGCGCCGCTTCTGCTTGCAGTCGCAGTCGATCGACGGATGTAATCGAGGACCTGATGTCGAGGACCTGTTGCCGAACCACCGGGGTCGCGCTATAAACCTTTGGCCGCATTCATGAGGTGGAACATCATGGACAAACTTGTCAGGCGTGTCATCGTCGTCCAGAGAAGCGGCGATACCCGTACGGCGACGGTTGTCTATGATCAACCGGAAGAACAAGATGAACCAATTCAGAGCTCGGCTATTCTGCAGCCGGTCGAGCGCGTAATCAGGCGAATTCTGAAGGCGGACGTCATTTTCACTCAGGAGCAGTACAAGCGGCATCTCGAGTCCGGTCACCGTAAGAACGGCTGGTTGTTCGACGCGCCATCGAATATCCTGCACGCGGGCATCAAGGCATACAATGAGGCACGCAAGGCGGTGCCGTTCAGGTTGTTGCCAAAGGTGCCGGAAGAATAAAGCCTTCTGATCTGACATCTGGCAGGGAGCACCAGACATGGCCACGGCCCCGGGCAGCCCGGTTTCGGAAGCGCGCGAGCATCGAGAATATCGAATGCAGGACAAGCCCGAAAAAGCTCAGCTTGTGGTGGTTGATCTCGACGAACGCCAAACCAGCAAGCAGATCAGGCGACTGCGGAATGGGGAAGGCAAGCTGATGGATCACATCGAGAGTATCATCAGCGAGCTGACGGAAGACGGCACCATCAAGTCCAGCGCCCAGCCTGTGGTGGTGATCGTGCGCGAGGAGCTACCCTGGCCGTTCGGCTGATTTTGTCTCCTTCCGACTAGTGCCCCGCTTCCGAAGTTCGTGATACATTGCGGCATCCTCTGACACGAACTTCGGAAGCAAAGGGGCACTAGCAAAGCTATGATTCTAGTGCCGGTTTTCGATTTGAAGTTCCCTTACGAGCTCCACGCAACCAGGACTCCACCTTGAAGCCGGAGTCGCGCGGCCACTCCCAGCATTCGAGCCGCCAGCTCGAGCCTTCGACCGCAAGCGCGGCTGCGTATCCCGGTCCGGCATCGAGCGCGCGCAGGGTATAGCGCTGGGCCTCGGCAGGATCGTGGCGGGTAGTCAGCAGTCGCGGCGGCTCGCCGGGAGTAAACGCGACGTCGAACCGGTCGAGCGGCAGCGAGAGCCCGTCGCCCCGTGCCTTGAGGTAGGCCTCCTTTCGCGTCCAACAGGCAAAGAATGCCTCGCCGCGCAGCTCGGGAGGCAGCCCAAAAAGGGATTTACGCTCGGCGGGCGAGAAATACCGCGCGGCAATCTCCGGGCTCGCCATCTCCTCCCGCATCCGCTCGACATCGACTCCGAGCACTCGGTCGAACGCCATCGCGAGGAGGACCACGTCGCCCGAATGGGAGACGTTGAACTGCAGCGCGGGATTTGATGCATGTGTCTTTGAGCGTCGGGCCAAGCTGGGCTTCCCAAACGCATTGTATTCAAATTCAAGTTGCTTGGGGGGCCTCCCTAGGCAGCGCCCGAGCAACAGTCGCGACAGTCCTCGCGCGATAATCGAGCGCTTGCGGTCCGCTTCAAAGCGATATCTACCGGCCCGCGCACGCTCCTCGGCCGACAAGGTCTCGTTGAACAGCCTCAGCGAGCTTTCGGGCTGATCCAGGGATGCGCGCCAGACATGGACTTCATCCGGAAGTAGAGAGTAGTTGTCGCGCGGACGATTCCAGATCCTGTTCGCGCAAATCCTCGCCGCATCCGTCATCGAGGGCCCGCTTGTGCTCGCGGCGGATAATAACGAGCAATGGCTCGCTCGGAAAGCGTCTACCTCATAGCAAGGTCAGACTCCGCCGCCGGGCGCGTAACAGCGGATTTTGGTTTCGCCCTTTTCGAGATACCACCAGACAACCGGAGCGCCGTGCGGATTGCCATTGTGGATCACCACCTCTTCAGGAACGGGCTGCCAGTCGTGGCCGGGCCAGCGGGTCCAGTATTGCCCATACCGGATCTGCTCCTCGGCATAGATCCCATCGGCCTCGCTGCAGCACAGCGCGCCGGTCTTTGGAGATTTCTGCGCCCGAAACCACGCGCGGACTTCGGGCGAGACCGACTCGTACTGGCCGTTGTCACGAGCCAGCACAGGCGCGCAGAGCAGAAGCAGTGACAGTAGGATACGAGTCACGATTGCCTCCTGAAATGAGCAGGGCCTCAATTCGGCCCTCATTACAAAAGCTGCTGCAAATCGCCCGAGACAGTGCGCCGTCCAATGCAGCGGCATCCCGCTGAGCAACTCCTTCGCAAGGCTTTCGCGCTGATAAATGCGATACCAGACGGAGAGTTCCGAGTGTCGAACACTCGACAGAGGTGCTCTGATTGATCTAAATCCCATCGGCAAGCGGCAGGTCATCGCACCCCAACCGGAGAATCCAATGAAACGTACCGTGTCAGCCGGCAGTGGGGGCGCTCTGAGCCGCCGGCAATTCGTTCTGGCCGCCTCCTCGGCGCTCGCCGCAGGCTCCATGTCCTCCCAGTCGAAAGCAAACGTGCCCGTGCCTTACGACTGGAACGCGAGCCCGCCCATGGATGCAAAGGAGGGCTTCGTCGAGTGGATGACAACGAACCGGGGGGAGGCCCCGGCGTTTCTCGCCAGGCGTTGGGATCGCTTTCAGGAGATGCGGGCCCAGCGCGACATTTGGAGCGAGCGCGACAAGCGAGCTTTCCTGCTCACCCCGCGGGAAGAGTTTGTCACCAGCCAAAATGCCGGTCGCGCTTATGAATGGCACTACCTTCCGATCGGCTACGGCGTGACCATCACAGGCCCGCACACCGTCGCCCGCATGACCAATTCGCTCAACGTGAAATTCGAGGACAAGGTGCTCGAGATCGGCACCGGGTCCGGGTATCAATCCGCCTATCTTTCGAATCTCACAGACAAGGTTTTTTCGATCGAGATCATCAAGCCGCTGGCGGAACGCACCTGGGCGCTGTACGATTCACTCATTGGCCGCGGCTACAGCGAGTACAAGGCGATCGCGCGGAAGCAGGCTGACGGATATTACGGCTGGGAACAAGAAGCGCCATTCGACAAGATCATCGTGACCTGCGGCATCGACCACGTTCCGCCCCCGCTGCTTCAGCAGCTCAGTCCCGGCGGCCTCATGGTAATCCCGGTTGGGCGGCCCGGCTCTCAGCACGTGCTCAAGATCAGCAAGCAACGCGCCGCCGATGGTGCCATCAGCGTGGCGCGGTCGGATATCTATAATGGCAGCTCGGTTTCCTTTGTGCCGTTCACGAAGCTGGAGGGCGATGTGATCAAGGGAACGCACCGCGCGGATTGAGCGGCAACGGTTCTGTCTTGACCCTCGAGGCCGAACCCGATGGCGAGCCTTGCTGCCTATGACCCCGTCTCTCAGGGGCCGGTTTCTCCGCCAAAGAAATGAAGATTGATCCCGAACAGAACCGTGTGGATCTTCTGGCTGATGCCGATCGGGAACCCCTGACCCGGCACAATGGCTGATATGAACGGCACCTGCGTGCTCGAGAAGCCGAGATAGTTGTATTCCAGCGATAACGACACGGGCGCATGGGCAAAGCCCCATTCCGCCCCGAACCCGGCGGTCCAGCCGTTCGTGGATTTGCTGCCGAGCGCAACGATGATCCCGGGCGGGGTGAGAACTGGCCCGATCGCGGTGGGTGCGACCCCGGCAGCGCCGGTGGGCGCGGCGACGTTGTAGAGATCGTGCGCACGGGCGGCGCCGCCTTTCGCATATACCAGGAGAGTTGGAAGGACCGTGTAGCCCACGCGCCCCGTCACGGTCGCGAAAGTCTGAACGAACGAGTTGTTGACCAGATTGGTTGTCGGGAGCACGTCGCTCCCTTTCATGCCGGAGAGATCGAGCAGGCCCTGCAGCCCGAAAACCCATGCGCCGATCTGGTAGTCGCAGCCAAGCTGGCCGCCTCCGGCTACGCCGCGGGCGGTCATGTCACCGAGGCTGGTCCCTGCCGGAGCAAAGACGCCGGTGGTATCGACCCTGCTCTGGGGCGCGGCTCCGCCGCCCATATTGACGCCGATATAGCACCCGGTCCAACTGTAGAGCGGACGAACGAGTGGCGGCTGGTACGGCACTACTGGCATGTCGGCAGCCGCCGCCGAACCGGCGAAGCCGAACAGCAGGACGCACGCCAGCAACCAGCCCTTCATGATACGCTCATCGGCCCACACTACGCGCGGCGAGTCTAGACCGGGCGGGCGCGTGTGTCTGTTGCTCTTGAGCAACTATCCCGGAGGGAATGCACGGAGATGAAACGCGGTGCGATGGATCGTGGAGGAGAGTCGATGACTGAGCACAACTATGAGTGCGTGAAACTGCGCGCCAGGGATGGGATCGCCTGGGCGGCCCTCAACCGGCCGGAGAAGCGCAATGCCATGTCGCCCCAGCTCCATTACGAGATGGATGACGCGCTTGCGCGCCTCGAAGTGGACGACAGCGTGAAAGTGGTGGTGGTCACCGGGGAAGGGGGAAATTTCAGCGCGGGACAGGATTTGAAGAAGTTTTTTCGCGAGCTCGAAAAGAACCCCGGCGAGCGCAAGAAAGCGGCGGCGGCCGCCAATCGGTGGCGATGGGAACGCCTTTATGGCTACGACAAGCCGACCATTGCCATGGTGGAGGGCTACTGCGTCGGCGGCGCCTTCATGCAGCTCCTGGCCTGCGACTTCGCGATTGCGGCGGAGAATGCGACGTTCTGCCTCTCGGAAGTGAACTGGGGCATCCTGCCCGGTGCGCTCGTCTCGAAGGCGGTCGCGGACACGGTGCTTCCGCGGCATGCGCTCTACTATGCCTGCCTTGGCGAGCCATTTGACGGCCACGAGGCCGCGCGCATCGGCATGGTCAATTATGCCGTTCCGGCGGAAAAGCTCGAAGCTGCGACAATTGAGCTTGCGCAAAAGCTGATGAAGAAGAGTCCCGCGGTGCTGCGCGCCACCAAGCAAGCCATCCGGCACGTGCGCACCATGGATGTCCCGCAAGCCTATGATTACCTCGCCGAAAAAGGCAAAGCCATCAAGGCGGCCGACCGGGAGGATTCCTACAACACCGGCCTGCGTCAGTTCCTGGACGAGAAATCATACAAGCCCACGTTCGAGCCGTTCCGGCTCGGAACGGAGTCGGCCCCTGACGGTTCGAAGGCAGCCAAGGCAGGCAAGAAGTAGGCAGGTGCTGGCCCCCGCAGCCGCTCGCATCCGAACGCGGCTGGCCGAAGTCTCGCCTGCCATTGAGGTTGGATCCATGCGTATACGAGCGCTGATCATGGCAGGCGTACTCGCCGTGATCATTCCCCAAACGGCCTTTGCCCAGTTCTACAAGGGCAAGACCATCACCATGGTCATCAACTACCCTGCCGGCGGCCCAAGCGACATCGAGGGCCGCATTGTTGCCCAGCATCTGCCCGCGCACATCCCGGGCAAGCCTACCATCGTGATCAAGAATGTTGGTGGCGCCGGAGGCGTCATCGGCGCCAATCAGCTGGGTGAGGCTGCGCCCAATGGCGAAAACATGGGCTTCTTCACCTTGGACACCATCGGTCACATCGTCGGCAACCCAGCGATCCGCGTGAGCTACACCGATTTCGTGCTCATCGCCGGAGTGGCTAACCCGCTCGTGGTCTACATCCGCAAGGACACGCCACCAGGCATCCAGGTCGCGACCGACATCATGAAAGCGAACGAGTTCAAGGCGCTCTCTCTCAGCGTGCAGAACAGCAATACTGTCAATCAGGCGCTCATGCTCGATCTCCTTGGCGTGAAGAATCAGGCGGTACCCGCGTTTCGCGGGCTCAAGGATGTGGAAACGGCGATCCTGCAAAATCAGGGGCAGCTGGCGAACACCTCGCTTCCGGGCTGGACCAGCTCGGTCGAGCCGACCATGTCGGATATTGTGCTTCCGCTGTGGCAGCTCGCGCCGCGGGGCAGGGACGGCAGCTATCCGCGCAGCCCCGCGCTTTCGAACCTGCCGACGTTCGAGGAATTCTATGCCAGCGTTCGCGGCGGCAATACGCCATCCGGGATACTGTATGAAGCGTTGCGCACGGGAGCCGACGCGCAGCTTGCAATGTTTCGCACCGCCGTGATGCCACCGAAGACACCGGATGAAGCGGTTGCGATCATGCGCTCCGCATTCGTCGAGCTGTGGCAGGACCGAGAGTTCGTGCGCGACTATTCCAGCATTGTCAAAACGCCGCCTATCCTGGTGACCGGCGAGGAGGGTCAGTCGATCTTTGCTGCGTTGGCAAATATCAGACCCGAGATCAAGGCGTTCATCATCGATTACTGCAACCACCTGGTCAAATAACCGAGGCGGTCATTCCGGGGCCGTGAGGATCGCGAGCCCCGGAATAACGGCATGCATAATGTCTGAAGCCGCAGGTCCAATGCCTGATCCGGTCAAAGAGCATGGAGGCGACGCGCCGATCTTCGCGCCCGATGCATTCCGGTTGTCTCCCGCGCAGGCCGAGCTGATCGACAAGGCGCGGGCATTCGGCCGGAGCATTCTGGCGCCGCGGGCCCAAAAGTACGATCGGGAAGCGAGCTTTCCGATCGAGAACTTCCGCGACATGCATCGCGAAGGGCTGCTCGCGATCTGCATCCCCAAGGAAGAAGGCGGGGTGGGCGCCGACTTCAAGACCTATTGCATCGCCGCGGCGGAGCTTGGGCGTTATTGCGGGGCAACTGCGCTGTCCTGGAACATGCATGTGTGCTCCACGCTGTGGTCGGGGGCGCTCGCTGACGACCTGCCGATGGCTTCATCGGACCGCGCGTCGCACAACGCGCGCCGGCGCATGCATTATCGGCGCATCATTGAGCAGGGCGCGATCTATGCGCAACCGTTCTCCGAGGGTGGCGCGGCTGCGGCGGGGGTGGTTGCCTTCGGCACCGAAGCGCGCCCGGTTGCGGGCGGCTTCATCGTGAGCGGCAAGAAGATCTTCGCTTCACTGTCCGGGGCAGCCGATTACTACGGAGTGCTCTGCACGGAACGCGGGGAAGGCGAGGCAGCCAGCCGGCGCAACACGCTCTATCTCGCCGTTCCGGCCAATGCCGAGGGTGTATCCGTCGTCGGCGACTGGGATCCGCTCGGCATGCGGGGCACCGTCTCGCGCACGCTCCTACTCAACGACGTCTTCGTGCCGGAGCAGGAAATGCTGATGCCGCATGGCATCTATTTCCAGGCCGCAACCCGCTGGCCGCACATGTTCCTGACGTTATCGCCGACCTATGTGGGGCTCGCTCAGGCCGCCTATGATTTTACAATTGCCTACCTGCGCGGCGAGCTGCCGGGAACGCCTCCGGTGAAGCGCCGGATGTACCCGACCAAGCAGATCGCGGTGGCCGAGATGCGTATTCAGCTCGAGCAGACCAAGGCGCTCTGGTTCCAGGCGATCAGCGAAGCGCGTCCCGATCCGAGCAAGGAGCAGGTGCTGCGCGCCTATGCCGCACAGCACACGGTGATGGAGAACGCCAACGCGATTGCGGCCAAGGCATTGCGCACCTGCGGCGGGCAGGCGATGCTCAAGAGCCTGGTGCTCGAGCGCATCTACCGCGACAGCCGCTGTGGCTCGCTGATGCTACCATGGACCGCGGAGATCTGCATGGACAGAATCGGCCGCGAGGCGCTGTACGAAACGGGCGAAAAGGACGATTAAAAGCATCGCCCTCAAGCCTTCTCGTTGCGAGGCCAACCAATTGTGGAGGGATGTCCATGGCGGCTCGTCCGACCGGGGTTGCCGCGATAGCGGTGGTGCTGGCATGCACCTCTGGATCGCAAATGACATCGCGCGCCGCTCCAACGCTGGACTACGACTTCTTCAAGAACCGCGTCGAGCCGATCTTCCTCCAGAAGCGGAACGGCCATACCCGCTGCTACGTCTGCCACGCCGAAAGCAACAACGGCTTCCACCTGGAACGGCTTCCCCCCGGGGCGGCCTCCTGGACCGAGGAGCAGTCGCGCAGGAATTTTGCGATGGTCTCGCTCTTGGTGAACCCCGGTGATCCGGACACCAGCCGGCTTCTGATGCAGCCGCTCGCGCCCGAGGGGGGCGGAAACATCTTCCACTCCGGCGGCAGGCAGTTCTCCACCAAGGACGACCCGGATTGGAAAATTCTGGCGGCCTGGGTCAGCGGCCAGAAGCTGTAAAGGCGCCCCGCAGATTGGTCTGCTAGTTCATCACCAGCGTATTGATGCGTTTGGGTACCTCGCCCACCGGGATGACAGCCTTGACTGTCATGCTGGCGGCATCGATGGCCGTGACCGATTTGATCGCCGCGTTGGAGATATAGACCGTCTTGCTATCGGGCGTGAACGTGACCCAGTTCGGCACAGACGACGCCGGCGGGCGATCGGGCAGCTCGAGAGCGGGCAGCGCGACTTCTCCCATCAGCTTGAGATCCGCGAGCGAATAGACAAAAACGGCATTGTTGGGGATGCTGGTGACCCACAGCGTCTTGTTGTCCGGGGCCACGCCGATTCCGTGCGACGGTG
>DASXIG010000101.1:0-2101 GCA_036498105.1 Xanthobacteraceae bacterium
CTGACCATCGTAATGGCGGTCCAGGATCCGGTCATGTCGGTGTTCAGCATCATCGTCATGCCGCCCGCCATGCTGATGTTGCGTAAGCTGGTCCACCGCATCAAAGCCATTGCCCACCAGCAATTCACCGGAAATACGCGGATTCTGGAGACTTTGCAGGAAGGGGTGCAGGGTATCCGCACCGTGAAGGCGTTCACGCTCGAGGATGCCATGCGGGCGCGTTTCGACGCGCATGTAGCAAACCTGGAGCGTGAGTCGAACAACTGGGCGGTGGTCGCGTTCCGTACCGGCCCTTTGATGGAGACGCTGGGCGGATTTGCAGTGGCCATTGCGCTGGTCTACGGCGGCTTCCGGGTGATCGCGACGGGAGCCACACCAGGACAGTTCTTCTCCTTTCTCGCGGCATTCATGCTTGCCTACGAGCCGGCCAAGCGGCTCGCCCGGCTCAATCTCGATCTCAACAGCGGATTGGTCGGCGTGCGGATCCTGTTCGACGTTATCGATCGTCCTGCGACCGAGACGCCCGATGAGCAAAAACCTGCGCTGAAACTGTCCGTGGGACGGGTGGAGTTCGCAAACGTCCAATTCGCCTATCGAGAGGGAGAGAGGGTCATCAGGAATCTCTCCTTCGTCGCCGAGCCGGGGAAGATGACCGCGCTCGTTGGTCCTTCCGGCGCAGGCAAATCCACGGTCTTCAATCTGATGCTGCGCTTGCATGAGGTGGACGGCGGCAGCATCACGATCGATGGCCAGAATATCGGATCGGTCTCGCGGCGCTCGCTGCGCACCCAGCTCGCCTATGTCGGGCAGGACGTGTTCCTGTTTCGCGGCACGATTGGAGAGAACATCGCGCTCGGCCGCGTCGGCGCGAGCGAAGCCGAGATCGTGAGCGCGGCGCGGGCGGCATACGCGCATGATTTCATCATGGCCTTCCCGCGTGGCTACGAGACGCCGGTCGGTGAGCACGGGGCACAGCTCGCCGGGGGCGAGCGCCAGCGCATTGCCGTTGCGCGCGCGCTGCTCAAGGATGCGCACCTCATCCTGCTCGACGAAGCCACTGCATCCCTCGATTCCGAATCCGAGCGGCAGGTGCAAGGCGCCATCGAGCATCTTTGCCGCGGCCGAACGACCATCGTCATTGCGCACCGGCTGCACACGGTGGTCGATGCCGACCGTATCTTCGTGATCGAGGAAGGCGCCGTGGTCGAGGCGGGCCGGCACGACGAGCTGCTGCGCAAAGGCGGCCGCTACGCCTCGTTCTATCGACTCCAGCTGCGCGACCAGCAACCTGTGGCGCGGGTTGCGATCGCTTCCCTGGCCTGACCTCCGCACCCCAGCTGAAAGCAGCAATATGAGCGAAGACCCGAGTTCCTATGTCATCAGCCCGCCGCCGCGACCGGTGATCGCGGTTGCCGGGACGGACAAGATGTTCCCCGTGCGCCGGATCTGGTGCGTGGGGCGCAATTACGAAGAGCATATTCGCGAGATGGGCCACGATGTGCGCGACCCGCCGTTCTTCTTTTCCAAGCCCGCCGACGCGATCGTGCCGGACGGCTCGACAGTCCCATACCCGCCGCTGACCAAAGACATGCACCACGAGGTCGAGCTTGTGGTCGCGCTCAAATCCGGCGGACGCAATATTAAAGTCGAGCGCGCGCCTGATTGCATCTTCGGTTATGCGGTCGGCATCGATCTCACGCGCCGCGACCTCCAGATCGCCTCGCGCGACATGAAGCGCCCGTGGGAGATCGGCAAGGCGTTCGATGCCTCCGCGCCGTGTGGAGCGATTGAGCCTGCCGCCAAGATCGGCCATCCCAGCAAAGGCCGCATCGCCCTGAAGGTCAACGGCAAGGTGCGCCAGGACGGCGATCTCGCCCAGATGATCTGGAGCGTCCCCGAGGTGATCGGCAAGCTCAGCGAGATGGTCGAGCTGGCCGCCGGCGACGTTATCATGACCGGGACGCCTTCCGGGGTGGCGGCGGCCGTTGCCGGCGACCGGCTCGAATGCGAGATCGCGGGCGTCGGCACGCTGACCGTCACCATCGGCAACCCCCTGGCGTAATTGCTCCGGGGTACGAAGATTCTTTCCGTATGGGCGAGG
>DASXIG010000102.1:0-6522 GCA_036498105.1 Xanthobacteraceae bacterium
CTCGATGATCGGTCTCGTTCTCGTCACCCACGGGCGGCTTGCCATCGAGTTCCGCTCGGCGTTGGAGCATGTGGTTGGCCCGCAATCTCAGATCGAGGCCATTACCATCGGCCCGGACGATGATGTGGAGCAACGGCGCAAGGATATCATCGAGGCCGTCAAGCGTGTCGACAGCGGGGAGGGTGTGGCTATTCTCACCGACATGTTCGGCGGTACCCCGTCGAATCTTGCGATCTCGGTGATGGGCCGCCCGAAGGTCGAAGTGCTCGCTGGCATCAATTTGCCCATGCTGGTCAAGCTCGCCAAGGTTCGCGACGAATGCCCATTGCCGGAGGCGGTCGCAGCCGCCCAGGACTCCGGCCGCAAATACATCACGATCGCCAGCCGGGTCCTGACCGGCAAATGACCGAAGCTCGCACCTTAACCGATCGGCCCTGTGAAAATGAACCCGGCGCTGTGACCCGGTTGCTCGAGATCTGCAACAAGCGGGGATTGCACGCCCGCGCGTCGGCGAAATTCGTGCAAACCGTCGAGAAATTCGAGGCCGAGGTCAAGGTGAAGCGCGGCCAGGAAGTCGTCGGCGGCACGTCGATCATGGGGTTGATGATGCTGGGAGCGGGGCCCGGCACAACCATCACCGTGGAAGCAACGGGTAAGCAGGCGGCCGAGGTGATCGAAGCGCTGGCCGCGCTCGTGAGCGGGCGCTTCACCGAGCGGGATTGACCGTTCCTCAGGCGGCCACCTGCGCGAGCATGCCTGCGGCAAGTTTCAGATCAGCAACAAAGGCCCGGTACTCCCGCTCTTTATCCGCGTGGTCCTCGATTCGCAGCAGAAGCGACGGGTGAATGGTGACAAAGGCGGCGGTCCCGTCCGGGAGCTGTAAGGCGCGTCCGCGTAGCTTCACGATGGTAATGGTGCGACCAAAGAGGCTGCGTGCGGCGCTGCCCCCAAGCGCCACAACGGCCGTCGGCTTGACGAGCGACCGTTCGAGGTCGAGCCAGATTTTGCATCGCTCGATCTCGTGGATGTTCGGGCGCTTGTGCAAGCGCCGCTTGCCCCGCATCTCGTGCTTGAAATGCTTCACCGCGTTGGTCACGAAGACCTCCGCGCGCGGGATGTCCGCCTCCGCCAAAGCTCGGTCGAGAACCCGGCCGGCCGGCCCCACGAATGGCTTGCCGGCAAGGTCCTCCTTGTCCCCGGGCTGCTCGCCCACCAGCATCAGCCGGGCATGTCGCCGGCCTTCTCCCGGCACGGCCTGGGTAGCGTTCTGATACAGGGGGCATCGCGTGCATTCGTTTTCCGCCCTGGCGAGTTCGCGCAAGGAGGTGATCGCCGGAAGAGCTTCAACCTCGTGCGGTAACTTTCTTTGCATGACCGTGATCCACAACCCGCCTCCGCATCAGGATCAACGCCCGGCTGCTCGACCGGTTTCGGGGAACCGCACATAAAGCGATCTTTATGTGTTCGTTGCGCGGTTGAGCCTGCCCTGCTATAGCCATCCGAACTTGATGCCGTCACGCTCGCGTCCCCCCCAATATTTCAAGGATAATCATGAAAGCTGCACAAAAGGCCGCAGGTAGCGCGGCTGGCTCCAAGCCCGCCTCCGACTACGTAGTGAAGGACATCAACCTCGCCGAGTGGGGTCGGAAGGAAATCGCCATTGCCGAAACCGAGATGCCCGGCCTGATGGCAACGCGGGAGGAATATGGGCCTGAGCAGCCCTTGCGCGGAGCGCGCATTTGCGGCTCGCTGCACATGACCATTCAGACCGCAGTGCTGATCGAGACCCTCAAGGCACTCGGCGCTGACGTTCGTTGGGCCTCGTGCAACATCTATTCCACTCAGGACCACGCGGCGGCGGCGGTGGCGGCGAGCGGCACGCCCGTGTTCGCGGTCAAGGGCGAGACGCTCAAGGACTACTGGGAGTACCAGCACCGCATCTTCGAGTGGGAGGACGGCGGCGCGCCGAACATGATCCTGGACGATGGCGGCGATGCCACCCTGCTCATCCACCTCGGCCTGCGAGCCGAGCACGGTGAGACCGGTTTGATCAGCAAGCCCGCGAATGAGGAAGAAGAAATCTTGTTTGCTGCCATCAAGCAGCGGCTCAAGGATAACCCGGGCTGGTACCGGAAGAATGCCGAATCCATTCGCGGGGTGACCGAGGAAACCACGACCGGCGTGCACCGGCTTTACGAGATGCAGAAGAAGGGGACCCTGCTGTGGCCGGCCATCAACGTCAACGACAGCGTCACCAAATCCAAGTTCGACAACCTCTACGGCTGCCGGGAGTCGCTGGTCGACGGCATCCGTCGCGGTACCGACGTCATGATGGCGGGGAAGGTCGCCATGGTGGCGGGCTTCGGTGACGTCGGCAAAGGCTCGGCCGCCTCGCTGCGGCAAGCCGGTTGCCGCGTCATGGTATCGGAGATCGATCCCATCTGTGCATTGCAGGCCGCCATGGAAGGCTACGAAGTCACCACCATGGATGATGCGGCCCCACGCGCCGACATCTTCGTGACCGCGACCGGCAATCTCGAAGTCATCACCATCGAGCACATGCGCAAGATGAAGGACCGCGCCATTGTTGCCAACATCGGGCACTTCGACAGCGAGATCCAGGTCGCAGCCTTGCGCAATCTGAAATGGCACAATGTCAAGCCGCAGGTCGACGAGATCGAGTTCCCGGACGGCAAGAGGATCATTCTCCTGTCGGAAGGGCGGCTGGTGAATCTCGGCAATGCCATGGGTCACCCGAGCTTCGTGATGTCGTCCTCGTTCACCAATCAGGTGCTCGCGCAGATCGAGCTGTGGGGTAATCCGCACAAATATGAGAAGAAGGTGTATACGCTGCCCAAGCGGCTGGATGAGAAAGTCGCTCGGCTTCATCTGGCCAAGATCGGCGTGAAGCTGACGACGATGACGGACCGGCAGGCGAGCTATATCGGCGTGCCCAGCGAGGGGCCCTACAAGCCCGATCATTACCGGTACTAAATCCCGCCGTGTCGGTCAGGGCGTGCAAGCCCGACCGTCATCGATCCTCCGCTGCGCCTGCGCATTGGCAAAAGAATTATGGCGCTGCGCTCATATGATCACCAGATGCCTGCGGTCCACGCCGCGCACCGCGCCGGCCGGTATTGCTTGGTCGAAGCTCGCGAGGCGCCCACCGTGCTTCATCGCCAACGCCAGCAGATAAATATCGGTGAGCTGGCGCGGTCCCAGGATGCGATCGACATCGAAAAACGCGGCGTCCAACGCGGAGATATCGTCCGGCCAAAACGCGTGGCCGGGAAGGGCCGCCTGAGCGCGTAGAACAAATATCGCATCGGCAACAGCCAAGGGGCGCGGATATCCTGCATTGGAGATGATGCGGATGAATCCGTTCTCGGTGAGCGGGCAACTTGCCCAGCCGGCATCGCGATGCTCGCTCCACCACGCACGTGCCCTCTGATGATGTGCATGTTCGCCGTCGAAAAGAGCGAGCAGCACGTTCACATCCAGCAATGCACGCACTCAACGGTCCCGATCGATGCCGGCGTCTTCTGCATCTGCGTCATCGAGCAGATGTTGAACGAGTTCGTTGGTGGCAATCGGTCCCCCGCGACGCTGAAGGACGTACCATCCGTCCTTCAGAAACAAGCCGTTCGCATCCCCAGCAGCGGTCGGCGCGCGCCCGCTCAGCGCCTGGCGCACGAGTTCAGAAATAACCTTGCCCGCTGTGCTTTTCCGAGTCTTCGCCAACTCTTTGGCCGCCGTGAGCACGTCGTCATCAATATCGAGGGTTGTCCGCATGCATCAGATGATATGTCATCAGATGTTCAGGCTCAAGCCTTCTGAGCGCCGTTCTCGCGGGTCCGGGACCCGACGCATCCTGTTCACTGCCTCTGAGATCGTGGAGGGCGCGTATTGAACTCGATCCGACCGCGCCGCCGCGTGGCCGATCTGGCGTGACGCGCCGGAAGCGTCCATATTGTCGTGAACCCCTTGCCATGGGTTTGCCGCATCGCGGGTCGATGCTGGCCACGATTCTGGGAGCAGCGCGATGTGCCGCTGGATTGCCTATCGCGGCGAGACGATCCCGCTGGAGGAGTACGTAACCGCTCCGGCGCACTCGCTCGTGGAGCAGAGCCAGCGAGCGCTGGAGTCTACCGCATCCACGAACGGAGACGGCTTCGGCATGGGTTGGTATGGCGAGCATCCCGAGCCCGGCCTGTATCGCGAGGTGCGGCCGGCCTGGTCCGATGAAAACCTACGCTATCTCTGCCGTCACATCCGCTCGCATCTGTATTTTGCGCATGTGCGCGCCGCCACCGGCACGCCGGTCATGCGTCCGAATTGCCATCCCTTTGCGTGCGGCCGTTGGATGTTCATGCACAACGGCGTGATCGGGAACTGGTCCCGTTTGCGCCGGAAGGTCGAAGCGCTCGTCCCGGACCAAGTCTACGGTTCTCGCATTGGTACCACGGATTCGGAAGCCGTCTTTCTCGCCATCATAGGCGCGGGCGGCGACCGCGATCCGGTCGGCGCCACCACGCGCGTGCTCGCGACGCTCACCGATATGGTGACGACCAAAGATTACAGGGAACCGCTGCGCTTCACGGCGGCGCTGGCCAATGGCCGCGATCTTTATGCCTTCCGATTTTCTGCCAACGATAACGCCAATACGCTTTACTACCGCGAGTCCGCCGGCAGTGTCGTCGTGGTCTCTGAGCCGCTCGACGATCAACGAGCACACTGGAAGCCGGTGCCTCCTGGGCAGGTTGTCATTGCTCAGGCGGATAAGCCCGTGCGGCTCGAGCCTTTGGCCGTCGAGCAGCGCGTCGCCGCCCAGTAGCTCGTCTTGCCGAGCTCAAGGGCGAAGCTCGGGTTCGCTCGGCTAGGTATGCACGGACTGGGTCGGGTTCGTTCAGCCGCCGGCGCATCGAGCCCGGGCAGCGTCAGGTTCGTTTGGCCGATTTCCGCCACTGCCAGCTCGGGGCAGCGCTGGACAACGCCGCGCGCAAGCTCGCAACCGGGCCTGTACGCGGCGCAGAACTCACGGATCGCACGTTTGCGGCTCGCAAGCGCACGGCGCTCGTAGCGGTCGAGCGCCTCGGCCCTGCACAGCGTTGCGTCATCGAGGCCCTTGCCGGAGAGGAGATCGGACCCGCGCGGCGCGCGCGGGCAACCTCCACCTGTACAGCCGCAATCCGGCACGCCAGCTCGAAGCGCTGCCGGCCGGCGTCGGCCCCCGCGATAGCGCGCGCCAAGCCGGCGATCCGGTCCGCGCAGGCGGGATCGAGGGTCGCCGGTCGGCTCAGGCCGTGGCGGACCGCGTTGCGGGCGGAGCGCGCCTTGCCCTCCGGCGTCTTCGGACCGCGGCTGCGGCGGCGGTTCGCGCGGCTCGCCTGCCGTCTTGCCTCGCTGAGTGTTGCCTCGCTGAGTCTTGCCTCGCTTCGTCTTGCCTCGCTGATCATGCCGGCTCCGCCGCGGGGAGGCGCGGCGCGGCCGGCACAAGCGCGGCGGCTTCCTCCTGCGCGATGGCGCGCCGCAGCTTCTGCGCCAGCGGTGCCCGATAATTGGCGAGGTTGTGGAGCGCGGCGCTGCGGTGGACCTCGACCGCCGTTAGCATCCGGTCGATCCGCTCGATCTGCTTGAGCTTGAACGAAATTGCCCGTGCGACCACCCTGTCCATGGACATGCCGGCTGCTGCGAGCGCCCGCTCGACCTGCCGAGCCGCGGCTTCATCGCCGAGCACCCATTGCCGCGCAATCTCAGGCGCGTGGTCGTAGCATTTGCTGAGCGTCACCTCGATCTCCATGTAGGCGGCGTCGGTCGTCAGGCCTGCCTTGGCGCGGCGCAGCCGAAAGGTGTGCCAGACCAGGTCGACGATATCGCGGATCCAGATGTCCTCGAGACTGTCGCGCGGCTGGAGCGTAGCGGTGATGCGGTCGAGAAGCTCGCGAACGATCGCAGAGGACCTGGTAGGGGCGGGTTTGAAACTGGCCCGTGTATGGGACGCATTCGGGGCACCCCAAAAAACGCGTTTGCGTTTTTTGGGGACCCGTCGTCGCCCACGATCCGCAGCCTCGGATGTTGGAGAGGGCGAGGCGGTGCCTCGCCCCTACGGACCGAACGAATTTCCAGGGGCGGGTTTGAAACCCGCCCCTACAAACTTCGACCGATCCGCCCTGCGCGCCGCCCTACGCGGCGGCGCTGAGATTGCCGAACCGCTGCAGGTTCTCTCTCTGCTTCTCATTGCGCGGCGGCAGCTTGAACAACCGCGCGGCCGTGCCGCCGAGAATGTTATGCTTGGCCTTCTCCGAGAGAAAGGGCAGGTCGTAGATGGTCGAGGGCAGGTCGAAGTCCCAGTGCGGGTAATCCGACGCGTAGAGGAGCTGGGTTTCCGCGTTCATCATGCGGAAGGTGCACTCGATCGCCTCGCGATCCTGAATCTCCATGGGCTGCGAGGAGTAGTACATGTCGCGCATGTAATCGCTCGGCTTCTTTTTCAGGAGCGGAGCTTCCGACGGCCGCATCATG
>DASXIG010000103.1:0-4703 GCA_036498105.1 Xanthobacteraceae bacterium
AGCGCGATGCGAGCAACGGTTCTCGACCACGCTGATCGAGCCGTCCTGGGCTCGGGTCACCACGACGGTCGCGGGACCGACGTGGGAGCGGATGAAGTCGCCGGGATTCGGAATCTCTGCTTCCAGCGCGACGTAGTTCCAGGTGGGCCCTTGGAAGATGCGCTCGACCTCGCGCCGGTAGACGGTCTCGTCGGTATAGACCCAATCGGGAATTTCGCTGAGGTCATCGGGCCAGACGTATTGCCGATCAAACAGAATGGCATTCTCGCCCGCGTTTTTCCCGTTGCCTTTGCCGCCGCCGTCGATCACGACGATCTCCATGTCATGCGCTCTGCTGTGCGGTTGCAGCCGGTGATTGCGCTTGCGCAATCCCGGGAGAACCAGCCCCCGGGCGTCGCAAGCGACATCCGGGCTGCAGCTACTGCGCTTGGCCCGCTGTAGCACACTTGGAGCGTGGGCAAAATTGTCCCACCTTGGTTCGTTTGACTCGCTCCGAGCGCTTCATCAGTATCGCCGCAGCACACGCGCGCGCCACCCATGCCGCGTTCAACTTACCTGCTGAAGGAGGACTCATGAAGCGGCGCAAGTTTCTACAGCAGGCCGGGGCCGGCGGCCTTCTTGCCAGCGCCATGGCCGCGCCCGCTCTGGCGCAAGGCGAGCCGGGCGTTCGGTGGCGGCTCGCCGCCAGCTGGCCGAAGAGCCTCGATACGCTCTTCGGATCGATCGAGGATCTCTGCCGGCGGGTGAGCCAGCTCACCGAGAAGAAATTCGAGATCCAGCCCTTCGCCGGAGGCGAGATCGTCCCGCCGCTGCAAGTCATGGACGCGACCCAGAACGGCACGGTGGATTGCGGCCACACCTTGACCGCCTTCTACATCGGCAAGAATCCCGCCTACGCCTTCGATTCCGGCGTGGCCTTCGGACTGAATAACCGGCAGCAGAATGCATGGATGTATTATGGCGGCGGGCTCGAGCTCCTGCGTGAGCTGTTCCGCAAGAATGGCATGGTACAGATTCCGTGCGGCAATGTCGGCGTGCAGATGGGCGGCTTCTACCGCAAGGAGATCAACAGCGTCGACGATCTCAAGGGCCTGAAGTTCCGCATCGGCGGGCTCGGCGGCACCATTCTCAGCAAGCTCGGTGTGGTGCCGCAGCAGATTCCGACTTCCGACATCTATCCATCCCTGGAGCGCGGGACCATCGATGCGGCGGAGTGGATCGGTCCTTATGACGACGAGAAGCTCGGGCTCTACAAGGTCGCGAAGTTCTATTACTACCCGGGATGGTGGGAGGGCTCGGCCATGATCACGCTGATCGTCAACGCCCAGCGCTACGATGCCCTCCCGCAGCTATACAAGGATGCGCTCGACGCTGCCTGCGCCGAGCAGAACGTGATGATGATGGCGAAATACGACGCCAAGAATCCGGAAGCCCTGCGCCGTCTCGTTGCTGCCGGGGTGCAGCTGCGGCAATTTCCCCGTCCGGTCCTCGATGCGTGCTACAAGGCCACGTTCGAGACCTACGACGAGCTCGCCGCCAAGAACGAGGACTTCAAGAAGATCTATGCCTCCTGGCAGAAGTTCCTCGCGGATTCGAATCTGTGGTTCCGGGTGGCGGAGAACAATCTCGACAACTACCGCTACACAATGGCGGCACAGCAGCGATAACGCCAGGAGCGCGCGAGAACCGAGCCGAGAAGAACATGAGCACGCAAGGCATCGGCGCTCGGGTCAGGCGCAAGGAAGACGCGCGCCATCTGCACGGGCGCGGCAGTTTCGTCTCCGACATGCTGCTGCCCGGGCAGAGCGAGGTCGCCTTCCTGCGCAGCCCGGTCGCTCACGGACGCATCGCGCGCATCGTGAAGCCCAAGGGTTCTCAGAGCTCGGAGGACTTGGTATTCGTCCGCGACGACCTCGTCGGCATCTCCGATATAATCGCGAGCAACACGGTGCCGAGCTATCGCATCTCGCGATGTCCTCCGCTCGCCCACGGCAAGGTTCGATTCGTCGGCGAAGCGATCGCAATGTGCGTAGCTTCGACGCGCGCGCAGGCCGAGGATCTCTGCGAGCAGATCGAGCTCGATATCTCGGAGCTCCCGGCGCTCGTCGACGCCCATGCCGCGCGCGCGGACGCCAATGTGCGCGTGCATGAGGAATGGCCGGACAACAGCTTTCTCACGCTGACACTCGACAACGGCTTCGCGGCCGAGAGCAAGGATGCGGCGGTCGTGGTCACGCGCGAGGTCTCGCTCTCGCGCCAGGCGATGGTGCCGTTGGAAGGCAAGGCGGTCCTCGCCTATTGGGATGAGCGCAGCGACCAGCTCATGCTCTACACTTCGACCCAGGTCCCGCACATCATCCGTGTGGGCATCGCGGAATTTCTCGGCATCCCGCAGGGGCAGGTGCGCGTGGTGTCGCCCGATGTCGGCGGCGGGTTTGGGTACAAATGCATCTTGCAGCCGGAAGAGTTGTGCGTCGCCTGGCTCGCGCTCAAATACCGCCGGCCCTTCCGCTACATCGAGGATCGCCGGGAGCATCTCGTAGCGGGTGCCAATTCGCGCCAGCATCATTATCGCCTGACCGCCTATGCCGACGCGCGCGGCAGGCTCAAGGCGCTCGATGCCGAGATCACCATCGACGGCGGCGCCTATTCCAATTGGCCGTTCACGGTCGCGCTGGAGCCGGGTCAGGCCATCGGCAACCTGCCAGGCCCCTATGATTTCCGCGGCTATCGCTGCCGGACCCACTGCGTCGCCACCAACAAGCCCGGCTTCCTGCCCTACCGCGGCGTCGCGCGCACCGGCGTCTGCTTCGCCATGGAGCTGATGATGGATGCGATCGCGCGTGCGGTTGGCCGCGAACCCTGGGAAGTACGGCGCGATAATCTCGTTCCGGCCGCGGCCATGCCTTACACCAACGTTGCCCGCAAGCATTACGACAGCGGCGATTATCCGGCGGCGCTTGAGCTCGTGCGCGAGAAGCTCGATCTGGCGGGCTGGCGGGCTCGCCAAGCCAGGGGCGAGACGGACGGTCGCCGGATCGGGATTGGGTTTGCGAGCTACTGCGAGCAGTCCGCGCACGGCACCAGCGTATTCTCGGCCTGGGGGCTTCCGATCATTCCTGGTTATGATCAGGCGACCGTGCGGGTGACGCCGGACGGCGCCCTGGAAGTGCGCGTCGGCGTGCATTCCCATGGCCAGGGAATGGAGACGACGCTCGCGCAGATCGCGCATGAGATCACAGGAATCGATATCGCGGAGATCCGCGTCGTGCACGGGGATACCGGCGTCACGCCCTACTCCACCGGGACCTATGCGTCACGTTCGATCGTGATGGCCGGGGGCGCGGTGGCGAACGCATGCAAGGCGCTGCTGCCCCGTTTCGTCGCGATCGGAGCACATCTCATGCAGTGCGCGCTCGCAACGGCGCGTTATGAGAACGGTGCCATAGTGGGGCCGCAGCGCTCGGTCTCGCTGCGCGACGTAGCGGAAGCCTGGTATCTGCGTCCGGAGCGGCTCCCGCCCGACGTCGATCTGGGCGGGCTCGAGGCCACGGTAGGATTTCGGCCCCAGGTGGATACCGGCGCCTTCAGTTATGCCTCCCATGCCGCGGTCGTGGCGGTCGACACCGAGCTCGGTGACGTGGAGATCCTGGACTACGTCATTGCCGAGGACTGTGGGACTATGGTCAATCCCATGGTGGTGGATGGCCAGACTCTCGGGGGCGTAGCGCAGGGCATCGGGACCGCGATGTACGAGGAGAGTCCCTACGACGCCAACGGCCAGCCGCTCGCCTCGACCTTTGCGGATTATCTGCTGCCGGGAGCAACAGAGATTCCCCCAATGCGGATCTTTCACATGCAGACGCCGTCGCCTTACACCGCCTTCGGCATCAAGGGCATGGGCGAGGGCGGCGCCATTGCGCCGCCGGCCGTGATTTTCAACGCGGTCAACGATGCACTGGCACCACTTGGGGTGGAGTTCGCGAAGACCCCGCTTACACCGCGGCGGCTGTTGGACGCGCTGGAGCGCGCGAACTTCGCGCGCGCGTAGGGGCAAGGCATTCTTCGCCCGGTTTGTGAGGCTCTCCGCATGAAGGCGGCGCAGTTCGATTACGTGCGGCCCTCCGATCTGGGTCAGGCGCTGCACCTGTTATCCGAGCGCCGCGACGGCGCGAAGATCCTCGCCGGAGGACAATCGCTGGGCCCGATGTTGAACCTTCGGCTCGCGCGCCCGCAATTGCTGATCGACCTCGCTCGTCTGGAGCCGCTGCGCCAAATGGAGGACATGGGGGGACACTGGCGGATCGGCGCCGCAGTCACGCACTCGCGAATCGAGGATGCGGCACTGCGTGGAGCCGAGATGCTGACCGAAGTCGCGGGCGGGATTGCGCACCGCGCCGTTCGTAATCGCGGCACCATCGGCGGCAGCATCGCCCATGCGGATCCCGCTGCGGACTGGCCCGTCGCGCTCGCCGCCCTCGGTGCGAGCGTAAACCTTCGAAGTGCAGGGGGGACCCGCACGCTCGCGCTGGAGAATACCGTGCTCGGGGCGTTCACTACGGCGCTCGGTGAGGACGAGATCATCGAATCGATCGACGCGCCGAAGCTCTCCGTCGCGGGACGCTGGGGCTACTACAAGTTCTGCCGTCGCGTCGGCGATTTTGCCGAGGCGAGCGCAGCCGCCGTCCTCGATCCGCAGACTG
>DASXIG010000104.1:0-4765 GCA_036498105.1 Xanthobacteraceae bacterium
GCGCTCGCCGGCACAGGCCGCCGACGTGATCTGCTACAATTGCCCGCCGGAATGGGCAGACTGGGCGTCAATGCTCAAGGCGATCAAAGCCGATCTCGGCTATGATATTCCGTTCGACAACAAGAACTCCGGTCAAACGCTCTCCCAGCTCATAGCGGAGAAGGCCAATCCCGTTGCCGACATCGCGTATTACGGCGTGAATTTCGGGATGAAAGCAAAGCCCGCCGGCGTGGTGGAGCCGTATCGGCCGAAAGGCTGGGAGGACGTGCCCGCGGGCCTTAAAGATGCGGACGGCTACTGGACCACCATCCACTCCGGCACGCTCGGATTGTTTGTGAACGGCGACGCGCTCGGCGGCAAGCCAATCCCCGCCTGCTGGAAGGATCTGCTTCGGCCCGACTATCGCGGGATGGTCGGCTATCTCGATCCCTCTTCCGCGGCAGTGGGTTATGTCGGCGCGGTCGCCGTCAATCTCGCGCTCGGCGGTTCGGCCCAGGATCCCACACCCGCTGTCACCTTCTTCAAGGACCTGCAGAAGAACCAGCCGATCGTGCCGAAACAGACATCCTATGCGCGCGTCGTTTCGGGCGAGATACCGATCCTCCTCGACTACGATTTCAATGCCTATCGCGCAAAATACAATGAGAAGGGCAAATTTGCCTTCGTGATTCCCTGCGAAGGGTCGGTCGTCTTCCCTTATGTCGTCAGCCTGGTGAAAAGTGCTCCGGACAAGGCCAAGGCAGAGAAGGTCCTCGACTACCTTCTTTCCGACAAGGGCCAGATCATCTGGACCAATGCCTATCTACGCCCCGCCCGTTCGATCCCATTGCCGGCGGAGGTAAAAGCCAAATTTTTGCCTGACAGCGATTATGCGCGCGCGAAAAGCGTAGACTGGGCAGAGATGGAAGCTGCGCAGAAGGCGTTCACAGACCGCTATCTCGCGGAGGTGCGCTGAAGCAGTTTATGCCGTGTCGCGCAACGGCTTCGCACAGCTTGCTCTCCTGCCGCTCGCCCTTGTGACTCTGGCGTTCTTTGCCTTGCCCATGGCCAAGCTCGTCATTGTCGGCGCAACCGGCGAAATGGGACTCGGTGCGTACGCAGCGATCCTGCTCGAACCACGCTACCGCGCGAGCCTGATCGCGACCGTGGTGCTCGCGGCGCTCACGACAGTTGCCGCACTCGCCGTGGCCACGATCGCAGGTCTGTTCCTGCAGCGGCACCGCTTTCCCGGCCGGGCCGTATTGATCGCGATGCTCACTTTTCCGCTCGCATTTCCCGGCGTGGTGGTTGGCTTCATGATCATTCTCCTGGCAGGCCGCCAGGGCCTTGTCGGCGATGTCACCAGCCGGCTGCTGGGGGAAAAGGTCGTGCTCGCGTATTCGATCCAGGGCCTCTTCCTCGGATATCTGTATTTCTCCATTCCCCGCGTGATCCTGACCATCATGGCGGCAGTTGAAAAGCTCGACCCCGCGTTGGAAGAGGCCGCCCGTACGCTGGGCGCGGGCCCCTGGGCGGTGCACCGCGACGTGATATTCCCCGCTCTCGGCCCCGCCTTTGTCGCATCCGGCGCCATCGCATTTGCAACCGCCATGGGCGCATTCGGCACCGCCTTCACGCTGGCGACCAACATCGATGTGCTGCCGATGGTGATCTACACCGAGTTTACGCTCTCCGCGAACATCGCCATGGCAGCCGCGCTGTCGGTCGGACTGGGCCTGGTGGCATGGGCGACGCTCGCGTTCGCCCGCTCGCTTTCCGGCAGCACGGTCGCAGCGGCAGGTTGACGGCATGCGCGATCGCCTGATCGTCGCCGCTCAGTTTCTGTTCACGGTGGTAGTTGCCTCCTTTCTCATCGTGCCGGCCATCCTATCCATGCTTGCCGGCATCACGGTGAGCTACTTCCGAGGCATCGCGTCGGGCCTTACCCTGCAATGGGTGATCCAGGTCTGGGATCTTTATGCCGAAACGATTGCGCGCTCGTTCCTCGTCGCGGGCTCGGCCCTTGTGGTGACGCTGGTGGTCGGAGTGCCTGCTGCGTATGCGCTGATTGTGCGGGGAGGCCGGCTTGCGCGCGCCATCGAGGAGATCATCACGCTGCCGCTCGCCATCCCCGGGCTTGCCATCGCGCTCGCTCTCCTGCTGATCTATGGCGGGTTCAGCGACTTCCGGCGCTCATGGCTCTTCATTCTCGCCGGCCACGTCGTGTTCACTTTGCCGTTCATGGTGCGCGCAGTCATGGCTGTCCTGGCGACCATGGATGTGAAGACCTTGGATGAAGGCGCCGCCTCGCTCGGTGCCGGACCGTGGCGCCGCTTTCGCGACGTGATCGTGCCGAATGCGCGTCCGGGCATTCTCGCCGGCGCGCTGAGCGTGGTGACGATCTCGCTCGGCGAGTTCAACCTGACCTGGATGCTGCACACGCCGCTCACCAAGACGCTTCCGGTCGGGCTCGCCGACAGCTACGCCTCGATGCGCCTCGAAGTCGCCTCGGCCTACACCCTCGTGTTCTTCGTCATGATCATCCCGCTGCTCGTGGCGATGCAGGTCGTCGCCGACCTTCCAGGCAGGCAGAGAGCACGGGGATGAGCGGCGGTGTCGCGGTCCGGCTCGAGGGCTGCGCCAAAACCTTTCCAGACGGAACCAGCGCGCTCCAACCGGTCTCGCTCGAGGTCGGCCGCGGCGAGACCGTGGTGTTTCTCGGCCCTTCGGGCTGCGGGAAGACTACGCTCCTGCGGATCATCGCGGGACTGGAGACGCCGGATGCCGGCGGCCGCGTCTTGTTCAACGCTACGGACGTGACCGCGGTGCCAATCGAGAAGCGCAACGTCGGAATGGTGTTCCAGTCCTATGCGCTCTTTCCCAACATGAGCGTCGCTGAGAATATCGGCTATGGCTTGAAGATCCGTGCGATCGGCCGGAAAGAGCGCGCGGCGCGGGTCGCCGAGCTGGTCGAGCTCACGGGGATAAAGGGGCTCGAGCAGCGGCGGATCGACCAGCTTTCCGGCGGGCAGCGCCAACGCGTGGCACTGGCGCGCGCGGTGGCGGTGCACCCGAGCGTGCTGTTGCTGGACGAGCCGCTCACGGCGCTCGATGCGGCGCTGCGCGAGCGGCTGCGCGGCGAGCTCGACCGCCTGCTGCGCACGCTCGGCATCACCACGGTCTACGTCACCCACGATCAGGCCGAAGCCATGATCCTCGGCGACCGCATCGTGGTGATGCGCAACGGCGCGATCGTGCAAATCGGATCGCCCCGCAGCATCTATCTCGAACCGGCAAGCCGATTCGTGGCCGAGTTCATCGGTGCTGCCAACATTATCGAGGCTGCGGTGAAGGATGGATATGCCGTGCTTCCCGGCGGCCGCATGCGCATGCCGAACGGCACGGCCGCGGGCGTGGTGACCGCGATGCTGCGTCCGGAAGCGATCGCGATCATCGCCAGCGGCGGCGCCGATCTATGCGGGTGTGTCGAGACGGTGAGCTTCATCGGCGATCGCCAGCGCCTTGTTGTAACGGGCGCGGCAGCCGGCCCGATCACGGTGGACGCGCCGAATTCGCTTCCGCTCGAAGTGGGCCAGCGCGTCGGTCTTGCCATGGAACCTGGTGCGGTTCGGCTGCTGCCGGAAGATCCCCGGTGACGTCGCCCGCGATTCTCATCGCTCAGATTTCGGACCTGCACATCAAGGGACCGGAGGCGCTGGCGTATGGACGGGCCGATACCGCCGCAGCGCTCGCGCGATGCATCGTTGAGCTCAACCGGCTTGTGCCGCGTCCGCAGCTGGTGGTGATATCCGGCGATCTCGTCGATACCCCGACGCAAGAGGAATACGCGCATCTGCAAGAGCTGCTCGCGCCGCTCGAGCTTCCGATTGCGGCTGTTCCCGGCAACCATGATGACCGCACGCTGTTCCGCGCCGCGTTGCCGGCGCAGCCCTACGCGCAGCCGACCGGAGCGCTCGACTTCGCGCTCGCAGTTGGCCCTCTCGACATCGTGCTGATCGATTCGAGCGTGCCCGGAGAACCGCACGGCATGCTGGACCCGGATACCCTGCGCTGGCTCGACGCAACGCTCGCTGCCTCGAGCTCCCGGCCGGCGCTGCTGTTTCTGCATCATCCGCCTTTCGTGACGGGAATTGAGCACATGGACCGGCAGAACCTCCACAACGCAGGAGAGCTCGCAGCCATTGTGCAACGGCATCCGCGCACGCGCCTGATTGCGGCCGGTCACGTGCATCGGGCCACGCTCACGCTGTTTGCGCGGATTGCGGCGACCATCTGCCCGGCACCCAACTATGCCGTCGCGCTCGATCTTGTGGCGCAGCTTCCGCCTTCTTTCATGGTCGAGCCGCCGGGGTTTCACCTGCATGCCTGGTTTCCCGGCGCAGGCTTTGGCGAGCTGGTGACCCATCTCGTGCCGATCGGGCATTTTGATGGACCGCACCCCTTCTTCGATGCCCAAGGCCGCCAGCTGTAGTAGGCTATCGCGATGCGGGTACCGGAACCATGACGGCTGATTTGCCTGCCCACGATGCAAAGCTGCACCGAGTTGTTGTCGTGGGCGGGGGTGCTGCCGGTATCGAGCTCACGACTCTGCTCGGCAACCGGCTTGGGGGCCGGCGGGGCCGGAAGCCACGGGCGCGGATCGCCCTGGTGGAATGTGCCCGCACCCATCTCTGGAAGCCGCTGCTGCACGCTGTCGCCGCCGGCAGCATGGATCCCGGCGAGTATGAGGTGAACTATCTCGCGCAGGCGCACTGGAATGGATTCA
>DASXIG010000105.1:0-3768 GCA_036498105.1 Xanthobacteraceae bacterium
GGCCCTGGAGCTTTTGCAGGAGAAGCCGTTCGACCTCGTCCTCCTCGACATCATGATGCCGCACGTGAACGGCTACGAGGTGCTGGCGCAGATGAAAGCGGACGACAAGCTGCGGCACGTCCCGGTCATCATGATCTCGGCGGTGGATGACATGGACAGCGTCATTCGCTGCATCGAGCTTGGCGCCGAGGACTACCTGCCCAAGCCTTTCAACCCCACCCTGCTGCGCGCCCGCGTCGGCGCCTCGCTGGAGCGCAAGCGGCTGCACGATCAGATAGCCGCCTGGAACCGCACGCTCGAAGAGCGCGTCCAAGAGCAGCTCGGCGAGATCGAGCGCGTGAGTCGCCTTAAACGCTTCCTCTCGCCGCAGGTCACGGAGCTCATACTCTCGTCGGGCGACGACCGCGTGCTCGAGAGCCACCGCCGCGCAGTGACCGTGCTGTTCTGCGACCTGCGCGGCTTCACCGCCTTTTCCGAGACCACCGAGCCCGAGGAGGTGATGTCGGTGCTGCGCGAATATCACGCCGTCCTCGGCGCTCTCATCCACAAGCATGAGGGAACGGTCGAGCGGTTTGCGGGCGACGCCATCATGGTGCTGTTCAACGATCCCTTGCCGTGCGCCGAGCCCAACGTGCAGGCCGTGCAGATGGCGGTCGAGATGCGCGACCAGGTCGGCGCCCTCACCATGAAATGGCGCAAGCACGGCTATGAGCTCGGCTTCGGCATCGGGATTGCGCACGGCTATGCCACGCTCGGGCGGATCGGCTTCGAGGGCCGCTTCGACTATGGCGCCGTCGGCACGGTGGTCAATCTGGCGGCGCGCCTGTGCGCGGACGCCAAGGACGGGCAGATCCTGATCGATCCCAAGGTGCAGGCCGCCATCGAGTCCTCGACCAGCACCGAGCCGGCGGGCGAGCTCCTGCTCAAGGGCTTCCACCGCCCCGTCCGCGCGTTCAATGTTTGTTTGCAGGCGTAGGGTACCATGGCGGACAAAATCACGATCCCCGCGCTCATGCAAATGAAGCGCGAGGGCAAAAAAAGCGTGGGTGTGGTGGCTTGGGATTATCAGATCGCGCGCATCGCGGACCGCGCGGGCGTGGACATCGTCTCGGTGGGAGATTCGGTCGGCGTCAATTTGTGGGGCCACAGCAACCCACTCGAAGTCACCATGGACGAGATTCTGGTGGTCTGCAAAGCGGTGCGCCGCGGGGCGACGCGCGCGCTCCTGAGCTGCGATTTTCCCTTCGGCCCGCTCCAGGAGGGTACCGACAGCGCGCTTCGTGCGGCCATTCGCCTGGTGAAAGAGGGCGGTGCGGACATGGTGAAGCTCGACGCCGCAGGCGAATTTCCCGATGCGGTGCGCGCGATCGTGCGCGCGGGCATCCCCGTGTTCGCGCAGTTCGGGCTCACGCCGCAGACCGCGCTGCGCTACGGCGTGCCCTACAGCGCGCAGGCCTCGCCCCAAGCGCAGGCGACCGCCGCCATGACCACCAAGCTGGTGGATGAGGCAAGGCTGCTCGAGAGCGCGGGCGCGTTACTTCTCGATTTCACCAACTCCGGGCCGGTGGCGGGCAACGCGGTGGTCAAGGCGGTATCCATCCCGGTGATCGGCGGTTTTGGGGGCGGCCCCTGGCTCGACGGCCGCATCCGGCTCGCCCACACCGCCATCGGTTACGGCGAGAAATGGATCGATTCCAAAACCGAGACCTACGCCAATGTCGCCAAGCTCAGTCTCGATGCCTTCACTGCGCTCATCGGCGACGTGCGCGCCGGCCGCCAGATCAAGGGGTGAGCACCTCCCTCTGAAAGGGGGAGGTCGGCGAGCAAAGCGAGCCGGGTGGGGGTCCGGTCCACGCCGCGACTAGCTAAAACTATAAGCAGCCGCGGACCTGACCCCCACCCGACAGCATCTGCCCCGAGGGGCAAATGCTGTCGACCTCCCCCTTTCAGGGGGAGGTACAAAAAGCCCGCTAACCGGATTGCCCCTCCGCCGGCAGCGCGAGCGCCGCGAGGGCGGCTTTCGCCACCATCACGTCCTGCTCGATCCTGGCGCCGCCCGCGGCAATGGCACCGACGACCTCGCCGCCCACGACGATGGGAAAGCCGCCGGGCACATTGGTGAAATCGCCCATCCGCACCGCCATGCTCAGCGCGTTCTCCTCGGGCGCATAGCCCGTCGGCTGATGCTGCGAAGCCGACGTAATCGCTTTGCGCTGCGTGGTGATGATGGAAAAATGCCGCGCGCCGTCCATCATGAGAAAGCCGATCAGCCGGCAGCTCTGGTCCGCGACGGCGAGACTGACCTTGCACCCGATCTCTTCTGCTTTTGCGACCCCGGCGGCGAGCATCTTCAGGCTCGCTGCGTGGGTGAGCCGATGGGTTGCAACCACATCCGCCATCCGCGGCTACCCGACGAGCTCGCGCGTGCCGCGAGCAAACAGCTCGTCCGCCATCACCGGCTTGCTGATGATCCGCTGCGTGAGCGCGTGCCGGATCAGCTCGTCGAGCACGCGGCGGTTGGGCTCAATGCCGTAAGGGAGCGGGTCGCCCGTAGTATCCATCACCCGCCGGTGCACCTGATCGACCTCCGTCGGCTTCTCGATCTTGCCCGCTTTGAGGCGTTCGACATAGCGGCGCTTCGCCTCGGCAAAGGCGCCAAACACATCCGCCGCAAGATCAGGATGCGCGGCCAGGAGTTCATCCTTCACGACCACGGTGTGGTTGATGGGATAATGGCCGTTCCTTCGCAACGCGGCCAAGCCGGCCTCCAGCGCATTGGGAACCAGCGGCTTCACGTCGGGAGAGGACGCCTCGACGCCGATTGCGGCGGCGAGCTCGCCTGCCGCCAGCATGTCGGCCATCTTCTTTCCCTTCTCTATCGGCACGACGTTCTCCGGCGCGCGGTACTCCTCGACGTGCTCGTCGCCCGAGAGCACCCATGCGATCTTGGAAAGATCGACGCCATGCTCCTCCTGCAGGATGCTGCGCGCCCATACGCCGGTCGTGACGGTGTAGCCGCGATTGACGCCGACCCGTTTGCCTTCCAGGTCCTTCGGCGTGCGGATGCCGGCGCGCGTGTTGACGAGAATGGCGCCGTGATGAAAGGCGCGCACCAGGAACACCGGCACCGCCGTCATGCGCTTGCCGTGCGCCCGGGCGCAGATGTACGTCGTGATCGCCATCTCGCAGATGTCGAACTCGAGCCCACGCACCATGCGGCGGAACGCGTCGATGAGCACCGGCACTTCGACGAAGTCAAAACCAAAGGTGCGCGGCTTCACGCTGCCGTCCTTCAGCGCCTGGTTGTTGCCTTGCGTGCGGGTGACGGCCTTGAGCTGCATGCTCAGACCGTAGTCTGGGCCATGCCGGGACGTGCGGTGAGAGCTTCCTTGGCAGCTTCCTTAAAGGCCTGATCGGGCGGCAGCACGACCGACACCGATCGCACCTTGTGATGCACGGGGTCGACGCCCGGAGGCACGGTGCCTTTTTCCACCAGCGCCTTGGCGGCGCGCATCAGTCGATGGCGCGCCATGATGATCCCGTTGTCGGTCGAGACCAGGTTCTCCTTGGTGCGGTCGCAGACCGGCCCCATGCTTTCCTGGAGCGACGCGTCCTGCATCGCAAACCCGGCAACGCCGCTGAAGGTCTTGCCCGCCTTCTGGGCGGCGCGGTCCATCAGATAGTCGTTGTCCTTGTTGGCGAGCGGACGATATGTACCGGGAACATATTTGCAGTGCACGCCGGCACCGTCGCGCATGGCATCGACCT
>DASXIG010000106.1:0-7116 GCA_036498105.1 Xanthobacteraceae bacterium
CTTCGCGCGGGTGAGCTTCATGGTGAGGTGCTTGGGACCCGACGCGTCAGCCGTGATGAACGGCAGATTGATCTCGGTCTGCGTCGTGGAGGAGAGCTCGATCTTCGCCTTCTCGGCGGATTCCTTGAGCCGCTGCAGCGCCAGCTTGTCGCGGCGCAAGTCAATGCCCTGCTCCTTCTGGAACTCGTCGGCGAGATAGTTGACGAGGCGCATGTCGAAGTCCTCGCCGCCCAGGAAGGTGTCGCCGTTGGTCGATTTCACCTCGAAGACGCCGTCTCCGATCTCCAGGATGGAGATGTCGAACGTGCCGCCACCGAGGTCATACACGGCGATGGTGCCGGTCTTCTGCTTGTCGAGCCCGTAGGCGAGCGCCGCCGCAGTCGGCTCATTGATGATGCGCAGCACTTCGAGCCCGGCGATCTTGCCGGCGTCCTTGGTCGCCTGGCGCTGGGCATCGTTGAAATAGGCAGGAACGGTGATGACGGCCTGCTCGACCTTCTGGCCGAGATAGGCCTCGGCGGTCTCTTTCATCTTCTGCAGAACGAAGGCCGAAATCTGCGAGGGGGAATAGCTCTTGCCTTCGATCTCCACCCACGCATCGCCATTGGAAGCCCGCACGATCTTGTAAGGGACAAGCTTCTTGTCCTTGTCCACCATGGGATCGTCATAGCGCCGGCCGATCAGGCGCTTGACTGCGAAAATGGTGCGTTCTGGATTGGTAACCGCCTGGCGCTTGGCAGGCTGGCCTACGAGCCGTTCGCCGTCGTCGGTAAACGCGACGATCGACGGGGTGGTGCGCATGCCCTCGGCATTCTCAATGACCTTCGGCGTCTTGCCTTCCATGACGGCGACGCACGAATTCGTCGTGCCGAGGTCGATGCCAATGACCTTAGCCATGATGCTCAATTCCTCTCTCTCATACGGCAGGTCGGCTGGGTCCTGTCCGGCACCCGAGGGGAGATGCCGCTTTTGACGGCGGCCTGTTGCCGACCCCCTTCATGCACATTCAGATGCCGCCCCCTGCGGCGTCATGGCTCATATAGGGGGGCGCCTTTTGGCCGCAAGACATGTGGATGATCAATCTCGTAGCCTGATGGTGCGGGCGGCCGCATGCGGGAACGTGGCGGTGCTCAATCCAGGCCACACCTGAGCAGGCGACCGGCATGAGCCAATGGATTCCGCTTTCCGGCGTTCGCATCGTCCCAGGCTTTCTCGACCCGCAGTCCCAGGCAGCGCTCGTGAGCGACTTGGACAGCGTATTTGGAGCTGCGCCGCTCTATTCATCCCGCATGCCGAAGAGCGGCAAACCGCTGTCGGTGCGGATGACGAACTGCGGAACGCTCGGCTGGGTCACCGATGAGGCGGGCTATCGCTATCAAGCGGTCCACCCCGAGACGGGACGCCCTTGGCCGCCAATGCCTGTGCGCGTGCTGCATGCATGGGATTGCCTCGCGCGCTATCCGCATCCTCCCGAGAGCTGCCTGATCAACTATTATGATGCCGCGGCCAGGATGGGGCTGCATCAGGATCGCGACGAGCGCGACTTTGATGCACCGGTCGTTTCGCTCTCTCTCGGGGACACCTGCGTCTTCAGAATCGGGGGGACAAAGCGCAACGATCCCACCTGCACGGTGCGCCTGGCTTCCGGCGACGCGGTGGTGCTGGGGGGCGATGCGCGGCTCGCGTTTCACGGAGTCGCTCGCATTGTCCCGGGAAGCTCCACGCTGCTGCCCCAGGGCGGCCGGATCAATCTCACCTTGCGGCGAGTGACCCGCCCGGACTGACGTGTCTTTTTCCCGCCCGCGGCGTTAGTATAGGTCCCCATGGCAGTCCTCTTCCGGTACCTGATCCCTCTTGCGCTTGGTCTTTGCGCATCGCTCGCCAGCGCCGCGGAGGTGGTCTATCCGACCGGGTCGCGCCTGGGCCTGGTCCCGCCCGCCGGCATGGTGATGAGCAGCAATTTCCTGGGCTTTGAGGATGCCGATGCCCAGGCCGCAATCATCCTGGCGTCGCTTCCGGCGGAAGCCTTCGCCGAGCTTGAACGCACCATGACCGCGGATGCGCTCAAGCGGCAAGGCATGACACTGGAAAAGCGCGAACCCATCTCGCTCTCCACCGGCAAGGCGTTCCTGGTGATCGGGCATCAGGACGTGGACAAGGCCAAGCTGCGCAAATGGATCGTAATCGGCTCCTCGCCGGCGCTGACCGCGCTGGTCACGTTCCAGATCCCGGACACCCCGAAGGCCGCCTATTCCGATGCTGTCATCCGCGAGGCGCTCACAAGTCTCGCGATCCGCACCGTTGTCCCGGTGGAGGAACAGCTTAGTCTCCTGCCGTTCAAGATCGGCGATTTCGCGGGATTTCAGGTGGGAGGGATCCTGCCTGGACGCGCCGTAGCGCTGGGCGATCCCCCTGGAGCGACACCGGCCGACGTGCCGTCGCATTTGTTTGTTAGTGTCGCTCCCGGCGGACCCACGCAAGCGGCCGATCGCGAGGCGTTCGCGCGTGAGATATTCGCCGCCGTGCCGAATGTGCGGGACGTCCGCCTCACCAGCTCCGAGCCTCTGCGCATCGGTGGCCAGCCCGGACATCAGATACTCGCGGAAGGCAAGGACCTGTCCGGAACGGCCAACGTCACGGTGGTGCAGTGGCTGCGCTTCGGGGGCGGCGGTTACATGCAGTTCATCGGAATGGCGCGATCCGAGGCGTGGCCGGATGCGTATCCACGGTTTCGCGCGGTGCGCGACGGCATCGAAGCACGGTGACGCGTCAGCTCCAGAAGCGGCGGGAAGCTATCCGGGCGCCTTCCACCATGGCGGCCATCTTCGCCCATACCACGTCCGGATCGACGGCGGCCTGCCCGACCCAGGTACCGAAGCCGCAATCGCTGCCGGCGACGACATTCTCCCGGCCGGCCAGCTTCGCGTAGCGGCCCAGGCGCTGAGCAATGAGCTCGGGATGCTCGATGAAATTCGACTTCGACTCGATCACGCCGGGGATGAGCACCTTGCCGGGGGGCAGCTTGAGCTCTTCGAACAAAGCCCATTCGTGCCCATGCCGGGGATTGGCGGCCTCGAAAGAGATGGCGCTCGGACGCGCCGCCAGCACCACGTCGATGATGTCGGCGAACGGCACGTCGCAGTGATGGGGACCTTCATAGTTTCCCCAGCATAGATGCATGCGCAGCTGCTCCGGCGGGATATTGGCGACCGCGTGATTAAGCGCCTCGACATGCATGCCGGCGCGCTTGCGGAATTCGGGCAGCGTGAGCGCGGCATACTGTATGTGCCGCCCCATCGCGAGGTCTGGACAGTCGATCTGCAGCACGATGCCAGAGCCCGCGATGAGCTCGTACTCATGCCGCATCGCCTCCGCGATCGCGAAGAGGTAGGCGTCCTGGGTAGGATAGTGATCATTGCGAAAGAAGAGCGATACCAGTCCCGGCGATGCCGCGCTCATGAAAGCATGCATTCCATTCGCGGCGGCAAGGCCTGCTTTCAGATTTTCGATATCGATCTTTGCTGCGGTCGCATCCTGCACGGCGATGGCAGCATTGCAGGCCGGGGTCTTGCGGCGGGAACGGCCAGGGTCGCCGAAGACTCGCTTTGCCAGATTGGGAAAGTCAGCGAGGTCCTGATAGACGAAAGTATTTCCGGTGCCGCCGAACCCGGCAAGCCGGTCCTTGATGTAGGTCGCGTAGCTCGGCTTCGACATCTCTCCGTCGTTGACGATGTCGATGCCAAGCTCGACCTGCTTGCGCACAATCTCCGCCACGGCGGCCCGTACGCGGGCGTCAAGGGCCGCTCCGTCCACCGGGATGCCCTCTTCTTTCGCGTACATGATCCGCACGAGGTCGTCAGGCCGCGGCAGGCTCCCGGTGTGCGTCGTCAGGAATCGTTCTGTGCTGCGGATCATGGGTTCCATGGGAGCGCGTAGCGCAGAACAGCGCAAGTCCAATCCGAGGACAGACGACGGACGACAGACGACGGACGACAGCGGACGGGTCTCGGTCGTCTACTGTCCTCTGTCGTCGGCTATCAGCTGGAGGGCTGCGGGTCGCGCGCAGGCTCGCCGACATTGTCGTTCGCCGGCGGCTCGGCAACCGCCTTGGGGCCTCCCTTGGCGACTCCGACCAGCGCGGGGCGCAGCATGCGCTCGCCAATCATGTAGCCGGGTTGCACCACCTGGGCGATCGTGCCCGCGGGTACGGACGGATCAGGAACCTCGAACATAGCCTGATGCAGGTTGGGGTCGAATTTCTCGCCTATAGGCTCGAACTTCTTCACCCCATGCTTCTCGAGCACTTTGTGCAGCTCCCGTTCGGTCAGCTCGACGCCATCAAGCAGGGCCTTGACGCCCGCCTCCGCCTTTTCCCGCAACTCCGCATCGAGCGCCTGCAAGGCCCGCTCCATGTTGTCGGCAACGGCCAGGATATCGCGGGCAAAGCCGGAGATGCCGTAGGCGCGGGTATCTGCGATCTCGCGCGTGGTCCGCCGGCGCAGGTTCTCCATTTCAGCAAGCACGCGCAGAAGCTTGTCCTTGTACTCGGCGGCAACACGCGCGTGATCGGCCGGATCGATCGTTTCACCCCGCGCCGACGCGTCCGCGGGAGCCCCGGGGCTTGCCGCGGCCTCGTCAGTGGTCGCAGGATTGTCTCGAGCCTCGGCGCCGGCAGCCGTTCCAGGGACGGAACTGTTGTCGGTCATCACATTGTACCCATTCGAAAATTGCCAGACCAGATTTCGATATCAGGGCTGCGGGGCCAAAAATCAAGCCGCTGAAGCAGGGGGCGGTTTGAAACCCGCCCCTACAACCCGTTCGGTCCGTAGGTGCGAGGCACCGCCTCGCCCTCTTTCAAAGTCCGATGCTGCGGATCGAGGGCGCGACGCAATGCGTCGCCCTATCGGAGCTACGGAGCATTCCAGGTCGTCCCATAGCGATCAACCGCCGATGAGATTGCTGACGACCTTGGCGGTGTAGTCCACCATCGGGATTACCCGCGCGTAGTTGAGCCGCGTGGGACCGATCACCCCGATTACCCCGACGATGCGCCCTGCGCCGTCGCGATAGGGTGCAACAATGGTGGAAGAGCCCGAAAGCGAGAACAGCTTGTTCTCCGACCCTATGAAGATGCGGGCACCTTCGGCGTTCTCCGCCCGCCCCAGGAGATCGATGACACCCCGCTTGGTCTCGAGGTCATCGAACAGGAGCCGCACACGCTCCAGGTCTTCGACCGCCTTGAGATCCTCGAGCAGATGGGCTGCGCCTCGCACAATCAGCTTGCGCTCGTCTTTTTCGCCGCCGGACCAGCTCGCAAGCCCGGCCGAGACGAGCTTCTGGGTGACCTGGTCGAGTTCCACCCTTGCGGCGGCAAGCGCCTGCTCGAGCTCGGCCCTGGCTTCCAGCAATGTCCGGCCGCGCGCATGGCTGTTGAGAAAGTTGGCAGCCTCGGTGAGGGAGGACGCCGGCAGACCGGCCGGAACGGTGATGATCCGGTTCTCGACCTGCCCGTCCTCGGACACCAGAATCACCAGCGCACGTTCGGGCTCCAGCCGCACGAACTCGATGTGCTTCAGCCGCACGTTCGATTTCGCCGCCAGAACCACACCGGCTGCGCGCGTGAGACCGGAAAGCATCCCGGAGGCTTCGTTCAGCACCGCTTCCATGGATTTTCCCGCAGCTGCGACCTTGGCCTCCATCTCGCGGCGGTCGTCCTGGCCGATGTCGCCGATTTCCATCAATGCATCGACGAAGAACCGCAGCCCGAGCTCGGTCGGCAGCCGGCCGGCGGAGATATGCGGGGCGTAGACGAGACCGAGCTGCTCGAGGTCCGACATCACGTTGCGGACGGAGGCGGGCGAGAGCGGGGTCGTGATCAGACGCGAAATGTTGCGTGAGCCGACGGGCTCGCCGGTCGCAAGATAGCTCTCGACAATCTGCCGGAAGATATCGCGGGAGCGCTCGTTGAGCTGAGCGAGGCTGACCTGCGTGGCGCCGATGGGAACGTCCTGGGCCAATAACCCCTCCATCAAGACGCGAAAGACTTGGTCATTTGACCCAAGCAGCGCAAGCTGAATGATGAGCAACGAAGCCGACCGATTCCACGGCCGCGGTTACCCCTTGTCGCATCTGGTGCGGGCACTTAAAAGCGTGCCTCCCAGGAGCCGCTGGGCGGGAGCCGCACCGTAGCCCGGATTGAGCGAAGCGAAATCCGGGAACGTTCCCAGATGCCGCTTGCGCTCCATGCGGGCCACAGGATCAATGATCCACGCGGCGAGAGCAGGAGACAAGGGAATGCGGCCGAGCCGCCGACAACCTGACGAGCTGCGCGCCGTGTCGCTCGAGCGCGCGGTCGTGAAATATGCCGAGGGCTCCTGCTTCGTGAAGTTCGGGGACACCCACGTTCTTGTCACCGCGACCTTGGAGGATCGGCTTCCGCCCTGGCTCAAGGGGCAGGCGCGCGGCTGGGTGACGGCGGAATACGGGATGCTGCCGCGGGCGACCTCGGAGCGCACGCGGAGGGAGGCCTCGACCGGAAAACAGAGCGGCCGCACCGTCGAGATCCAGCGGCTCATCGGACGCAGCCTGCGCGCGGTGCTCGATCTGCCCGCGCTCGGAGAGCGTCAGATCACCATCGATTGCGATGTCATCCAGGCGGACGGGGGCACTCGCACGGCCGCCATCACCGGTGCCTGGATTGCGCTGCACGATTGCGTCACCTGGATGAAGGCCCGCGACATGCTCAAGGGCGAGCCGCTGCGCGACCATGTAGCCGCCATCTCCTGCGGGATCTGCAACGGCACTCCGGTGCTCGACCTCGACTACGCCGAGGATTCCGGTGCCGACACCGATGCGAATTTCGTCATGACAGGGGGCGGGCGGCTGGTCGAGATTCAGGGCACCGCGGAAAAAGTCCCGTTCACCGAAGAGCAGCTCCTTGGGCTACTCGCGCTCGCGCGTAAGGGTCTTATGAAGCTCGTCGATCTCCAGAAGCTGGCGGTGATGTGAACCTTGCACAACCATCGCAAGATCACGGGTCGGCTCGTGCTCGCTACTCACAATCCGGGCAAGCTTCGGGAAATGCGCGATCTACTCACGCCGTTTGGAATCGACACG
>DASXIG010000107.1:0-13659 GCA_036498105.1 Xanthobacteraceae bacterium
AATTCGTTTCATCGTGCGGCAAGCCCTTTTACGAATTTCGGAATCGAAGGACACTAGCAAACCTATGATTCTAGTGTGGCTTTGGTTCAGAAGTCCGCAGTCGGACTGGCGGCAAGAATGATGCGGACTTCTGAACCGCCACACTAGGCGCGCCCGCAGACCACTGGCCACATGACATCCTATTTCCACGACGTCATCGGGTTTGTCGGAGCGCACGCGCATCTCGCATTCTTTACGGTTTTCCTCCTCGCATTATCTGAAGCCATCCCCGTGGTCGGGACTGTGGTGCCCGGATCCACGGCCATCATCGGGATCAGCGCTCTGGCGACCAGGGCCGATCTTAACCTGTGGCTTCTGCTCATTGCTGCAACTGCCGGTGCCATCTGCGGGGACGGCATATCGTTCTGGCTTGGCCGGCGATACCACAGGGAGATTCTGTGCGCCTGGCCGCTGAACCGCTACCCGCAGCTGGTCGCGCGCAGCGAACAGTTCATAGCGCGGTTCGGGGTCGCGAGCGTGTTTCTGGCGCGCTTCACGGCGGTGGTGCGCGCCTTTGTGCCGTTGCTCGCCGGCATCCTCAACATGTCGCCTGCGCAGTTTTATGTTGCCAATGTCCTGTCCGCGCTGGTCTGGGCGCCGGCCCATGTCTTTCCCGGCGTGCTGCTCGCTCTGGCAGCGAGGCTCGCCGGCGCCAGCATAGAGCACCACTTCTTCCTCCTGGCGCTCGCCGGGCTCATTCTGATCTCAATGGCGTGGGGCTTCCTCAGACGTCACCCGCGTGAGTGTCAGCCGGGATGGTCACCCCGTGATCCCGGTCAGGCAAGATGAGAGGATGCCGGGCGGCATCCGCCGGAACAGGCAGCGATTGCGTGGCGTTCAGAGGATGCTTGAACCAGGGAGAACTTCGATATGCGCATTCCGCACCCCCGGATCATTCGCATTGGCAGCGCGCTGGGAGCGGTAGCTCTCGGTATTGCTCTCGGCGCGACGAACGCCAGCTCCCAGCAGCCGAGCGAACCCGGCCGGCCCGGCGCCTCCGCAGCGGCACAAGGCACGATGCTCCTCACCATCTTTCTCAAGCATGACCAAGCGAAAACGCTGGAGCAGATCAACACGCAATTGCGCGCGCAAGGCTTCTACAAGGCATTTCCCCCCGCGGGCACCAAGGTCGTCAGCTGGTACGTGATGATGGGCATTGGCCAGGTGATAACGCTGGAACTGCCGGCGGAACGGCTGCGGGATGTCAATCGTGCCATCGAGCAGACCGCATGGGGCGGCTATCGCACAGAGTTCTATCCGACATACGATTACAAGGCGATCGGCGAAGGGGACCACGCCAAGGCTCAAACTCTGCCCTGAGCGGCGACTGCGATGAAGCGATCCACTTGCTCGGCGGTGGTTGCGAACGAGGTCACCAGCCGGACCAGGACAGCGTCGCCGGGTATCTCGGCCGCAATCGCGGCGGTGGTCCAGGGATGGTAGACCGCACCGGCGGATCGCAGCCGCGCGTCCATTGCTGCCGACAATGCAACAAAGACTTCGTTGGCTTCCACCGGCCAGACCGGCGCGAGCCCAAGCGTGGGCAACCCTGCTGCAAGCCGGTCCGCCATGGCATTGGCGTGGCGCGCAAGCCGCAGCCAAAGATCACCGGCGCAATAGGCTTCGAGCTGGACGGCAAGAAAGCGATGCTTCGAGAGGAGATGCCCCGCGCGCTTGCGCCGTTCCGCCATATGCGCGGCACGGGCAGGGTCGAAGAACACCACCGCTTCGGCTGCGAGCGCCCCGCCCTTGGTGGCGCCGAAGGACAGCGCATCGACGCCCGCTTTCCAGGTTGCATCTGCGAGCGGGGCGTTCATGCGCGCGAGCGCATTGCCCAAGCGCGCACCGTCCATGTGCAGACTGAGCCCGCGGGCGTGCGCAAGCTCGGCGAGCGCCCTGAGCTCATCCAGCCGGTAGATCGTGCCCGCCTCCGTGGCCTGCGAGATCGACAGCACCGATGGACGCACATGGTGCGGCCCGCCCCAACGGCCATCGAGCGCGCGCTGCAATGTTGGCGGATCGATCTTGCACGCGCTTCCTGCAAGCCCGACGAGCTTGAGGCCGCCGCCGAAGAATTCGGGCGCGCCGCATTCGTCGGTCGCGATATGCGCCTCCTCGTGGCAGAGGACCGCACCCCAAGGGGGCGTCAGATGCGCGAGCGCAAGTGCGTTCGCCGCAGTCCCGGTCGAGACGAGGAACACGGCAACCTCGTGCTCGAACATCTGCGCAAACCTGCGCTCCAGCTGCTGCGTCCGGCGGTCGCCGCCGTAGGCGATCGCATGGCCCTCGTTTGCCTGAGCGATTGCGGAAAGAATTTCGGGCGCAATGCCGGCCGCATTGTCGCTCGCAAAATTCATGGCAGCCCTCGGCAGCTCTATCCGCGCCGGTAGAGCCAGCGCAGCAGCGCATCGATCGAGATAGCGCCCGGTCCACGCGAAACGAGGACCAGCAGAAGGCAAACCCAATACACGTGATGGGACCACCACAGGCCCGGCGCAACATAGAGCTGGAGCAGCATCGTCAGCACAAGCAGCGCCAGCGCCGCAAAGCGCGTGGCAAAACCGATGATGAGACAGATGGGACCCACGAACTCTGCATAGGTGACCATATAGGCCGCAACCTCCGGCGACACCGGTGCATAGGCATAATGCGCCTCGAACAGATGCAGCGTCGAATCCTTGATCTCTGCGGGCAAGGTGATGCTCATGTCCAGGAGCGTGAGGCCGGACCCGGGAAGACCCAGATGGATCGGCACCCGCGGACCGGCGATCTTGTCCTGTCCGGCCAGGAAGAAGACCCGCGCCATCACGATGCGCACGAAGAGCGCGACAAACGCATAGGGGATGAGCGCACAGGCCCAAGCCAGCCTATCGACCGTCGCCGCGATGACCGCGTGCAAGCCCCACGATTCGCGGCCGGACCTGCCGGTCATCGGTTCATGCGGCTCTGCACACTCATTATTCCCGCCGCTCGATAAGGCCCGTCTCGGCCGCCAGCGTGCGTGCGAACCACTCCCCGCGCAACGTAAGCCGCGCCGATGCGGCCTTGCGCGTCACGGTGACGGTCAGCATTCCGTCACGCGCCAGATCAGCGATGGTCATCCCGTAGATACGGCGCTCGGCCGCTTTCGCAGGTTGCGCGCACCACACCCCTCGGCTCTTATGCAGCGTGCCGTCTCCATGCAAGAACGCGATCAAGGCTGCTCTCTTGGCATCGGATAATATCGCGATGGGCGCCGGCCGTTCGCCGGCTTGCAGCGCAGCCAGGCTTGCGGGAGTGACCGCTTTGCCGCTGGCGCTTTCTTCGTGTTCGTTTGGATATCGTCCGAGCATGGTGCCTCCCCAAAACCGCATGTGACACTCTCATGAAAGGGCGGCACACAATGAGGTGCAAGAATGCACGATCCACAAAAATGCGACTTATGCACATGCTCCCACATGCAAAAGAAAGGTGGAGCATGTCGGGAACCGAACTCTTGGTCCCATGATACTGCCAAAAACGCGAAAGGATCCCAGGTTTGCTAGTGTCCTTCGATTCCGAAATTCGTAAATGAGCTTGCCGCACGATGAAACGAATTTCGGAATCGGGACACTAGCACCTCAATGGGTCAGGCTTGCTCTCCCCGGCGTTTCAGGTTTTGAGCGCTCCCAGCACCCGCTCGGGCGTGAACGGCAGGTGGCGCAGCCGCTTGCCGGAAATCCGATAGAAGGCGTTGGAGATCGCGCCGGCGATGAAGGGATTGCCGATCTCGCCGAGGCCGGTGGGACGGGTATCCGCGTCGACGAACTGCACGTTGATCTCTTCGGGGAGATCAGACATGCGCATCACATTGTAGTCGTGGAAGTTCGACTGCTCGACCACGCCGTCCTTGATCGAGATTCGCTCATGCAGCACGCACGACAGGCCGTAGATGATCGCGCTCTCCACATTGGCCTTGGCGGCGGCAGGCTGCACGATCACCCCGCCGTCGACTGCGAGCCACACCTTGTGGACACGGATCTTGCCGCTGGCACGGTCGAGCGAAATTTCCACCGCACCGGCGCCGAGCGAGCCTGATCGCTCGGTGATCGAGATGCCGACCGCCCGGCCATCCGGACGCTGCGCCTTGTAATCGGCCATCTGCGCCAACGCCTCGAACACCTTGCGCGCCTTGGGGGCCGCTCCCATGCGCTCAAACCGGAAGGCAATGGGATCCATCCCCTGGTCGGTTGCCATCTGATCGACGAGACTCTCGATCGCGAAGGTGTTGAACACGTGACCGACCGAGCGCCAATGCTTGAGCCTGATGCCATGCGAGACGCCGCGGCGCTCAATGTACTGATTGGGCACTCCGTAGTAAGGAATCTTGATCCCGGTGATGAGAAGGAATTCTCCGTCGCCGACGACGCAGTGCTTCCAGCCCGTCACTTTGCCGGTGTCGTCGGTGGCGGCCTCGAGGCATTGGAAGGACTGCGGACGGAACATGCCCTGTGCGACGTCCTCCTCGCGTGTCCAGATCAGCTTGACCGGCCGGCGCACCTCCTTGGCGATGAGCGCGCATTCCGCCGCGTAGTCGCCGATCGAGCGACGGCCGAACGCGCCGCCCATATAGCATTGATGGAACTCGACCTGATCGTCCTTGAAACCGAGCGCCTTCGCCACCGCCTTGCGTGACTCGTCGGGCGCCTGGCTGCCTTCCCAAACTTCCGCCCGGTCACCCGAGGCATTGAGGCGAACGACAGCGTTCAGCGGTTCCATCTGCGCGTGATATCCGTAGTCGCTGCGGAATTCGGCGCTATAGGTCTTCGCCGCATTTGCAAAGGCGGCCTTCACATCGCCCTTCTCCTCGAGCTTCACGGCCTTCGCATTGGGATCCGCGCTGACCTGGACGTAATCCTCGAGCGCCGCATCCGAGTTGAAACCGTCGGCCTTGGATTTCGCCCAGGTGACTGTCAGGGCGTCGCGCCCGGCCTTGGCGTGCTCGAAACGATCCGCAACGACCGCGAGTCCATTGTGGAGCTTCACAACGGCAATGACGCCTTTCATCGCGCGCACCTGCGCATCGTTCCAGCTTTCCGGCGCGGCACCCGACTGGTCCTGCTTGCCCGGATCCCAGACGCCGGGCTGGGCGCTGTGGACGGGCGAGTGCAGCGTCGACGCATAGACCAAGCCGGGCAGCTTCACGTCGATGGCGTATTGAGCGGTGCCGTTGACTTTGGATGGCGTATCGCGGCGCGGCACCGAATGTCCGATGAGGCGGAATTCCTTGCGCTCCTTGAACTCCTTCGGATCGACCGCTGGCAGACTGGCAGGAACGGTTCCAAACTTTGCGATCTCGCCGTAGGTCAGGCGCTTGCCGTTGGACGGGTTGATCACCACACTCGGCTCGGTCCTGAGCGTGGCGGGATCAACGCCCCAGCTTTGCGCAGCATTCGCAATCAGCACCTTGCGCACCTGAGCGCCTGCCGTGCGCAGCTGAGTGAAATAAAGCTGCACGGCGCGGCTCCCCACGATCCACATCAGCTGCTCGGTGCCGAAGGGATCCTTGTAGCCGTAGATCTTGGGATCGGCCGGCACCCATTCGATGGCCACCTTAGACCAATCCGCGTCCATTTCCTCGGCCACGATGAGGGGCAAGGAGGTCATGGAGCCTTGGCCCATTTCGGCGCCGGCGCTGAGGATGGTGATCCGCCCGTCCGGAGCGATGCGCACCCACGGCGTGACCGCGGCGTTGGCGAGCGCAGCTTGTGCCGGCGACACCAGATGAACGCCGTCATTTCCCAACGTGAGGCAGAATGTCATGCCGCCGAGACCGGCCAGCACGCTCCTGCGGGAGATATTCGTATCCAGCATGGTCATGACTCAGCCCTCCCTCGCTACGCGCTCGATCGCCGCGATGATGCGGTGATACGTTCCGCAGCGGCAGATGTTGCCGTCCATATGCGCAATGATGTCGGCGCGGCTGGGCTTCGGATTTCCCGCGAGCAACTCTGCTGCCTTCATGATCTGGCCGGACTGGCAGTAACCGCATTGGGGGACCTCTTCGGCGACCCACGCTTTCTGCAGCGGATGAGATGAAGTGGGCGAGAGGCCTTCGATCGTAACGACCTTCTTGCCCGCAACCGACCCAACCTCGGTCTGGCATGCGCGTTGCGCGGTGCCGTCGACATGTACCGTGCAGGCGCCGCACAGGCCGGCACCGCAACCGTATTTGGTGCCGGTCAACCCCACATGATCGCGGATGATCCACAAGAGCGGAGTGTTGGCGTCGGCATCGACCGAGACCTGTCGGTTGTTCAAGTTGAACGAAACCATATTTCCTCCTTGTGCGATTATTGGATTGAGCGGCAGTTGCCTTGCAGCCGTTCGCGCGTGCGGCGTAGTCAAAACCTAGCAGAAGCGATGTCTCCGTGCATTGGAAAAATGGAGCTCGATCCGCTGATCTGTAGGGGTGAATCCCACTTTATCCCTGCACGTGCTTTCAGATATTCTCGGACCAACTCGCCGAGCCAATGCGGCGAGAGAACATCCAGAGGTGAGGACATGCGCTCAGTCTATGTAGCCGCCGTTGCCGCGTTCGGCCTGACCCTCGTCGGCCTCGGCCGCGCCGATGCCGAAGTTTCCGAGGTCAGGATTGTCGCGCAGAACGGCTCCAACTATTTGCCGCTGTTCGTGACGCAAGGCCACAAGCTCGTGGAGAAGCACCTGGCGGACAAGGGCCTCGCATCGACGGCGGTGGTTTGGAGCAAGCTCGCCGGTCCGTCCGCCATCATCGATTCGTTCCTGGCTGGCGCCGTTCATTTTTCCGGGCAGGGTGTGCCGTCGACGGCTCTGATCTGGGACCGCACGCGCAACGGCATCGGGGCCAAGGCGGTGTCCGCGATGGTCGCCTCGAACATCTGGCTGATGACGCGCAAGCCGGAGCTCAAATCGCTGCGCGATCTGACCGACCGGGACCGCATCGCACTCCCCTCGATCAAGACCTCGGCGCAGGCGCTGTTTCTCTGGACCGCGGCGGAGAAGGAATTTGGCGCCGGGCAATGGGGCAGGCTCGATCACCTCACCGTGTCGCTCCCGCATCCCGACGCAATGGCTGCCGTGCTCAACCCGAACGGCGAGATCACCGTGCACGCCGCCACCTCGCCCTATGCCGACCTCGAACGCAAGGCCGGGCTGCACGCCATCGCCGACCTTTATGCCGTGGAAGGGGGCGCGGTGACCGGGCTCAACCTCGTCTCGACCGAGCAGTTCCGCAAAGCCAACCCGACCACCTACGAGTCGGTGGTGGCTGCATACGACGAAGCGATCGACTGGATCAACTCTGACAAACGGCGTGCCGCGCAGTTCTATCTGGACATCTCGAAGGACAAGATGCCGCTTGACGACCTTGTGCAGATCCTCATGGCGCCGGACTACATCTTCGGCAAGACCCCGCACGGAATTGGGGCTGCCATGAACATGATGTACAAGACGGGGACCATCAGGACGAAGCCGCAGTCCTGGAAGGACATGTACTTTCCCGAGACACACCAGCTGCCCGGGGATTGAGGTCACGCCGCCCGGTGCGCAAGCGCCAAAGCCGGTCAGCCTGCCATTTTTTCAAGCCGGCTATTGACAGTGAAACGATAATCGGCGACAAAAGGCCATCGTCCAAAAATGTGCCAAAGCCCGGCCGGGTAACCGTGCCGGGTTTTTTGCTGCCCGCGCTGCCCCCGCAGCGCGGGCTTTTCGTTCCAGCAACCCATGGAGACAAAAAATGCCCTTCCAACCCGGTCAAAGCGGCAATCCCGCCGGGCGTCCCCGCGGCGCACGCAACAAGACAACCATCTTGGCAGAGGCGCTCCTCGAGCGGGATGGCGAGCCTCTCACCTCCCGATTCATCAACGAGGCGGAAACGGGCAATTTCAAAGCCTTGGCTTTCTTGATGGGGATCATTTTCCCAAAGCGCGACGGCGCGCTCGTCGAAGTCGACCTGCCGCCGCTCCAGGAAGCTTCGGACGCGCCGGCCGCAATTGCGGCGGTATTTGCCGCAGTGTCCACCGGCGAGCTAACGCCGCAAGAGGGGCTGTCGCTCACTCGCATGGTCGAGGCTTTTCTGAGGATAAAGCAGAAGGTCGAAAAGCTTGCACGCAAGCCTGAGCGGGCGATTGCCTTTGCTGCCGAGGAGGTGCGCAAAGCGGCGGAACCGCATGTCTCGTGCGAAGGCGAAGCTTCGCCGTCTGGGCCGGCCATGATTCAGGCTGATGCTCCAAAGCAACCAGCCGAGTCAGCAGGCGAGTCGGGCGTCCATCCGCCGGCCTCACAAGCATTGCAAGCCCTCTTCAAGGGGATGGCCGGCGGGGGTCTGTCGCGACTGCGCCAAGGAGCCTTGAGCAACACGTCGGTGCTGGCGCAAAGCGCGCCGGGCCGAGCCCGCATTGTATCGCCATTGTTAATCGCGCGCGGCTCTCCCGCAGCATGCGGGAAAACCCGCGCCGCGGCCTAGCACGGCAGGATCGCAACACCCCGCGCGTCTTCCATCGCATCCTTGCTGTCATTCCGGCCGAGGGAGCCGGGCTTCGCCCGGCGAACGAGAGCCGGAATCCAGTAATCAACAGCCCATATGGACAGGGATGTGGTAAGACGCTTTGGTTGGTCTCTCGACAACGAGCGGAAATTGTGAGGCGCAACGCGAAAGACGCGTCAGGCCGGGCGCGGACACCCATGCGCGCAGGATATTGTATTTCCATTGTTGTCCGATGTCGGCGTCGCGCCTGGCGCAGATCCGGACAGCAACTGCGCGCGCATCTCGCCACGTGGGGGAAGTCGGTGCGCTCTAATCAGCCGCGAACATCAGATTTAGAAGTTTCGAGCTTGTTTCGGAGTATCGGTGCGGATGATCACGAGCCGCCGCGTTGTTTCCCATTGTTGTTGCGGAACAGTTGTCACCCATGTGCCGATCAACCATGGAAGGTGGTTGCACGCCGATGGCAGAGGTACAGCGACGAATTTCGCGACGTTGATCTCGACACGGTTTTGGACCCCGCCTTCCGCGGGATCGAGCAGCGCATTTGCGACAGCGCGGTTGCTGCTAGCAGCAATCTGTTAATGCGAGATGGCGGCGAGCCTTCCGCCTTCTGCGGGTTCTGCGTGCGGCTGCCCCGCCGTGGCTCAGGGAAAGGTCGCTCAGGGTCTAGTCGCCACGCTGACGCCACGTCATCACCGACTAATGTCTGCAACCGGCAGAAGCGGACATACGAGCGCTGAAGACGGGGTCGCGTTTTGACCCATCTCGGACCAAAGGGACTGCTTTTTGTTGCGATGCACACCCACTGATCCACTCCAAACCTGCTATACCTAGTCCGTGATCAGTTGGCCTTGGGTAACCCGCTAGCGCTGTAGTAGCAGAGGAATGGGTACACCATGACTGGAACAATTAAGCTTCATTACACTGCCATCTGCCTATCCGCTGTTGCGCTCCTGTTCGCAGTCCGCGATTTGCCGGTCGACGCCTTCGCGCAGGATGCCTCATCCCCATACGCCGCGATCGTTGCTGCGGCGGATCGCACCGACGCGGACCGGCAGACAGATCAGCGCAGAGACCCCTTAAAGCTCCTTGCCTTCGCGGCGCCGCAGCTCGGAATGAAGGTGCTGGATATGGGCGCCGGCGGCGGTTACAGCACCGAGCTCATGGCGCGCGCGGTGGCGCCTAACGGCGTCGTCTATGGGCAGAACCCCGCCGACATTGGCGAGCGCGCCAAGGCAAGATTCGAGGCGCGACTGAAAACACCGGCGGGACAGAATATCGTGAGCCTGGTGCGGCCCTTCGACGATCCCGTTTCCGCCGACGTGCGCGTCGACCTCATCACCTTTCTCTTCTTCTACCACGACACGACCTACATGGCGGTCGACCGCGCGGAGATGAACCGCAAGCTCTATGCCGTGCTCAAGCCGGGTGGTGCGCTCGTGATTGCTGATCATTCCGCGAAACCGGGCGACGGCACGTCGGTTGGCAAGTTGTTGCACCGGATCGAAGAGGCTGCGCTGCGGCATGAAGTTGAAGCGGCCGGCTTCAAGCTCGTCGCGCAAGGCGATTTCTGGCGCCATCCCGAGGATACGCGCGACTTCTCGATCCAGCCGCCGCCCGGCAAGCCGGTCGACGAGTTTGTCCTCAAGTTTCAGAAGTGAATGGGGTGGACCTCTCCAAGCTGACAATCGGCTTTCAGCAAAGTCGATTGAGGACCATCAGGGTCTGCCTCGCAGGAAGCTCATGCTCGGCATCAGGCGGCGCAAGTTTATCTCGTTTCTCGGCGGGGCGGCGGCATGGCCGGTCGTCGCGCGAGCGCAGCAAGCGAGGCATGTGCCGATTATCGGCTATGTCGCGCCGACCAATCCTCTGATCCCAAGCCGGAGTACGGGCGCATTTTTGCAGCGGCTGCGCGAACTAGGCTGGATCGAGGGCCAAACAATCACAATCGAGTCTCGTTGGGCGGCCGGACGCCCCGAACGACTCGACGAGATTGCCGCCGAGTTCGTCCGGCTCAAAGTCGACCTGATCGTCACGTCATCAACTAATGACACCATCGTAATGAAGCAGGTGGCACCGCAAATCCCGATGGTCTTTGCAGTGTCAGGCGATCCGGTCGGCTTCGGCTTGGTCGCAAGTCTGGCGCGGCCGGGCGGCAACGTTACCGGCCTTTCGATCCAGACGACCGATTCGGCCGGTAAGCGGCTCCAATTGTTGCGTGAGATCGTCCCTGGTCTCCATCGGTTGTCGATCCTAGCCAATCCCAGCAGTGCCAACGTCATGCTGGAGGTGACCGAGGTTCAGGCAGCGGCCCGGACGTTCGGCCTCGACGTTGCAACCTCGGAGATTCACCGAACCGCAGATGTCGATTCTACGTTCGAGTTGCTCAAGAGCCGGGCGGATGCGCTGTACGTCGTTACTGACCCGCTTGTGAACGCGAACCGGATACTCATCGGCACGTTGGCGCTCAGAGCGCGGATGCCGATGATGTGCATGTTTCGAGAACTCGTGGAAGCGGGATGCCTGATGTCCTATGGACCAAACCTGCCCGACCTGTACCGTCGCGCCGCTGAGTTCGCCGACAAGATTTTGCGCGGGGCGAGGCCGAGCGATATCCCAGTCGAGCAGCCGACCAGGTTCGATCTCATCTTAAACCTGACAACTGCCAAGGCACTCGGCCTCGTCGTCCCGCCAACGCTGCTCGTCATCGCCGAACAGGTGATCGAGTAGCTGAAAGAAAACGGTAAATTGCTGCACTGCCGTCGAGGTCCGGAATTGGCACCAGACCCGAAGTGCCGGCGCCCGCCCCAATGTCGGATGACTGGGGAGAAGCAGACCCCATGCAAGCGCAGCCATGACCGCCGCCTTTGACCCCTCAAGAGACATGCGCGGCTCTGAATTGCTGCTACGCAAAATCGACGATCGAGCCCTATTTCGCCGGTCGAAATTTCATGCTCTGATGGCCTGATTGAAAGCCGAACAAGGCCGGGTCCCGAGGCTGGGGAAGGCATGCGGCGACGCGATTTCATCAAAGTGATCGGGGGCACGGTGGCGTGGCCGCTCGCGGCGCGCGCGCAGCAGCGAGCAATGCCGGTGATTGGCTTTCTTGCCTTGCTGCCGGCTTCCGCATTTTGCTGGACGGATTGAAGCGCTTCGCAAGGGGTTACATGCGCTCGGTTATGTTGAAGGCAAAAACCTGTTGATTGACTTCGAATGGGCTGATGCGATTGACCAGTTGCCTGCCGCTGCACGACGGTTGGTCGAAAAGAAAGTTGATCTGATCTTTGCGCCAGCTTCGACGTGGGTAGAGCCCGCACGCCAGGCGACGAAGACGATCCCTATCGTATTTGCAACCCATGCCGATCCCGTTGGAGTAGGGCACGTCGAGAGCTTGGCGCATCCAGGCGGGAATATCACGGGCCTGTCCATGGTCTTCACCGAAATAGCGGCAAAGGAGCTGGAGATTCTTCATGAAGCTATTCCACAGACGAAGCGAATAGGCGTATTCTGGAATCCGACGACCCCTTCCCATGAGCCGGCTTTGAAGGCTGTGCGTGCTGGTGCTGAAATGCTGGGCGTTAAATTGTATGAAGCACCGACGCGGCGCATCGAAGATTACGACGGTGCAATCGCTTCCATCCTAGCAGAGAACGTCAATAGCCTTCTGGTCATGGCCTCACCGATCAGCTACTCGGATAACGCATCGGGCTTGATCCAGCTTACATTGAAGCACCGATTGCCCGCGATGTTCGGCTATAAAGAGAACGTGCAAGCAGGCGGTCTGATGAGTTATGCCGTGGACGTGCTTGACCTCTATCGCCGTTCGGCGGTCTACATCGATAAAATCCTGAAGGGCACAAAACCGGCGGACCTCCCCATCGAGCAAGCTTCAAAATACGAGTTGGCCATCAACCTCAAGACGGCAAAGGCCCTAGGCGTCACCCTCCCGCCCACGGTGCTCGCCCGCGCCGACGAGGTGATCGAAGAATAGTTTTGCTGCGCTGCATATGTCGGCTCGTGGCACGAAGTGAGCGTGTCGCTTCGCGCCGGTTATGGCTGCTCTCGAATGAGGACCGGACTCAGGTCGGACGCAGCTTTAGGGCAGCACATGACCCGGACCGGTCATCCGCGGCCAAAATTTACTGTGTTGCACAATGCGGTTCCTATACCGCTGTGGTAGGAGGCCATATCATGAAGACGAAACTCATTGGTAAGTGGTTCGGGGTTCTTGCCGTTGCCGTAAGCCTGCTCGCCACACCGACTTCGCGGGCGCAAGGTGCCGGTGGGGTTTCGCGCGTTGGCTGGCTGGAAGTTTGTGGTCAGGCCGGGCGTCCCTATTTTGATATTTTTAGGCGTCGCCTCGGGGAACTAGGCTACGTCGAGGGAAAAAACCTTTTTATCGAGCAGCGATTTGCAGAGTGCCATTACGACCGGATGCCGGGTTTGGCAATTGAACTCGCACAGATGCCCGTCGATGTGTTGTTCACCATGGGCACGAGGGCATCACGAATAGTCGCTGAAACTGTAAAGACTACACCAATTGTCGTTTACTCGTGTGATCCATTCGAGCACGTCACACACCTTGCTCGCGGCCGTGGAAATCTGACAGGTGTTACATGCATGACGACGGAACTCAGCCCGAAGCGCCTTGAACTTTTTCACGAGGCGGTTCCCACGGCCTCGCGGGTGATGTTTTTACATGACCCGCAAGCTGCTCCCAATGCGTGGAAGCTGACCCAGGAGGCCGCACCAGCCCTCGGCATCACATTGCAGCAGGCTTCGGTGGAAGGGACGGAGGAGCTACTACCAGAATTCCCGATGATTGCGAAAGAGCATCCTGACGCTTTGTTCGTGTATCCCGACGTTATTCTTAGCTCTTATCCTCGACCTCAACAGCTCGCTGAGTTTGCCATCAAGGCCCATTTGCCCATGATGAATGCATTCCGATTTTTCGCAGACGCTGGCGGCCTCATGACCTACGGTGCAAGCGCGTCCGAGATTTATACGAGCGCGGCTGAGCAGGTCGCAAAGGTGCTAGGCGGTACTCGGCCGAGTGAGTTGCCGCTGCGAGAGGCAACGCGGTTCGAGTTAGTCATCAACAACTGGACTGCGAAGGCGCTCGGAATCACAATCCC
>DASXIG010000108.1:0-3260 GCA_036498105.1 Xanthobacteraceae bacterium
CACCTTGACGAAGTTGCCCGTGGCATTCTGCGACGGCAGCAACGCGAGCGTCGATCCCGTCCCCATGGTAAAGCCGGTGATCCGGCCATTGAATACCCGTCTGCCGCCGTACATGTCGACATACAATTCGACCGGTTGGCCAATGCGCAACTCGCGTAGCTGCGTCTCCTTGAAATTGGCATCGACCCAGATCTCGCTGAGCGAGCGGACCGCCATCAAGCTCTGCCCGACCTGAACATGATTGCCCGGATTGACATTTCGGCGCGTGACCACGCCGTCGATCTCGGCGACGACGTCGCAATAACGAAGGTCCAGTTCGGCCACAGACAGATCGCGGTTGGCAGCCGCGAGTTTAGCCTCGGCTTGCTTGACGGCCGGCGCCTCCGCCGCCAGCCGAGCGAACGTGCGATTGACGTCAGGATCGAGCTTTTCAAATTCTTCGACCATCTGTTTCGGAGTCTGGTTGTACGAATGTACGACGCCCAGCTCAGCCGCACTCTGAATCAGCTCTGCCTGCGCCTGCAGGACCGAAGAAAAGGTCTGGTCGAGATCAGGCGGCACTTGGCTGAGATCGCCGCCCTCCTCCGGTTGCGTCGGTAACCCCAAAGAGACCCGGATTTGGTACACATCGGCCAGTGACTGGGTGACCTCTGCGCGAGCAATCGTCACGGTCGCTTCGCGTCGATCGTACTCCTGCTGGGAGATAGTCCTTGATCCGATCAACTCCTTTGCGCGCTGGAAATCGAGCTCGGCCAGCTTCAGCGAGGCCCGGCTCTTTTCGAGGCCGGCAACCCGGGCACGCAGCAGCGATATTTGATTCTCGACGTTCTCGATTGCGTGTTGCAAGTTCCAGCGCCGGCTCCAGGCCTGTGCTTCGATGCCGCGCGCCTGGGCCCTGGCCGCCTGCAGATCGGCCTCTGCGGTCTCGACGGCCGCCTTCTTCACGGCGACTGCGTCCTGAAATGGCTCCTTGTCGAGTTGGACAAGAAGATCGCCCTTGTGCACGCGATAGTTGTCATCCACCAGAACTCGGGAAACCTGACCGTGGACGCGGGGAGCGACGAATGTCACGTGACCGTTCACGAAAGCATCATCCGTCGAAACCGTGCTGAGAGTTAACACGATGTAGGGAATACCGAACCAAAGGGCGGCTGCCAGGACCAAAACGCCGAGCACTCCCAGCAGCAACCTTCGCCGCCGCGTAGCCCGCTGAGTTCCTGGTGGGACTGGCTTTGAGGCAGTGTGCGGTGATTTGGCGTCGCGATCCTGCGCAGCACCCCCTTTACTTGTCGCGGGCGCGTCGATCGAACGTGACTCGTTCTTATGTTCGGTCATCTCGCTAGGCATGCTGCCGTGCATTCGACTTTCCCCAGAGACAATCTCCCTTGGGTTGGCGGGTCAGAGCGCTGCGTCGCAATCGGATGAACGGTCCACGGTGCATGGCCAAGCCGCCGCAGCGCCTCCAAGCAGCGTGACGAACTCATGGGCCCTTACCCCAGGATCACAGACTAACTATAGCAGGTCAGGGTCGTGCATTGCAGCAAAAAGCGCCTGCTCTTGTCCGCTAATGGGTCAACAGCGTCAAAAACGATCAGGGCGGGTCGTCGGGCTATGTCCGCGGCACCCTCAAAGCTGAGTAAATTCAAACCTTGGCGCCGGCGTGTGATCGGCGCTGTGGACCTACGGCGACCCGAAAACGCGCAGGAGGTCTGCCGAGGCGCTGGGATGACATAGACCAGCGTCTACCGGCGCGATTGATGTTACGGCACAAGCTGTGGCACGCATCGAAAACTGTTTGGCAACTCAATCCGGAATCAGTAAGTCTGCATGCCTATCCGAGCCTTCCTGCGACACCATTGGCCGACGGTCACGATCGCGATGACCGCCGCCGCGATCGCATGCGCGGCCTTGGTGATGCTGGGCAATATGCCGCCGCACCGCATCGTGATGGCGACGGGCCCGGAAGGCAGCGCCTACGAGGAGGACGGCAAGCGCTACCGCTCCGCGCTCGCGAAGGCCGGCGTGGAGGTGCAACTTCGCTCGACCGCCGGTTCGGTGGAAACCGCCGAGTTGCTGCGCGATCCGCGCTCGGGCGTGAGCGTCGGCCTGATGCAAGGCGGCGTCGTCGGCGCCGCGAATACGCCAGGCCTCGAATCCTTGGGCACCGTGGCCTACGAGCCGTTGTGGTGGTTCCGCAGGAGCGAGGACCAGGGCGTGGGAGCCGATGGCTTGCGCGGCCGCAAGATCGCGATCGGGCCGCAAGGCAGCGGGACGCGCGCGCTGTCGCTGCAACTGTTCAAGCGTTTCGGGATGGAGCCGCAGATCGGTGAACTCTTGGCGCTTGGCCCGAATGAAGCCGCGGAAAAGCTCAAGGCGGGAGAGATCGATGTCGCGTTCATGATGACCTCTTGGGACGCCCCAGTGGTCCAGCAGCTCCTCGCCGAGGAGCGCGTTGCGCTATCCGGCTTTCCCCACGCCGACGCGGTCGTCGCGCTCTATCCCTTTCTCAACAAGGTGATCGTGCCCAGAGGCGTGACGGACTTAACGCGGGATCAACCGCCTGCGGACGTGACGCTGATGGCAACTAAGACCATGCTGGTGGCGCGGGAGGACCTGCATCCGGCCATTCAGTACCTGCTGCTCAACGCCGCGAGAGAGATCCATTCGGGACCGAGCATTTTCAATCACGCCAACGCATTTCCTGCCGCCGAGGCGATCGACATGCCGCTGAGCAGCGAAGCGGCGCGCTTCTACAAATCGGGCCTGCCGTTCCTGCACGATTATTTTCCATTCTGGATGGCGGCGCTGCTCGGCAAGCTCATGATCCTGCTCATTCCGATCCTTGGCGTGCTATACCCGATGATGCGATTTTTGCCGGCTCTCTATGATTGGGCGATGCAATCGAAAGTTCTGCGCATGTACGGAGAGCTCAGACTCCTGGAAGACGAAATGGCAAAGGCGCGCGGCAGCGAGGGCGACATGCGCGAGGTGATGACGCGGCTCGACCGCCTCGAGGAGCAGGCCAACCGCCTGCGCGTGCCGGTCGCCTATGCGAGCCAGCTCTACATGTTGCGAAATCACATCGACCTCGTGCGCGAAGGCGTGCGCAAGCACGCGGAAAAGCCGGCTGAGTGACCGCGCACGAGACCCGACGCGCGGCACGGCTGAGACGGCCGCTGCGCTGCGAGATTTCAATTTGGCCTATGTCGCAGTTGGGTCAAAAGCGGCGGATACCGCGCCGCAACACCAACCGCCGCTTC
>DASXIG010000109.1:0-2233 GCA_036498105.1 Xanthobacteraceae bacterium
TCCGGGACACGGATATATCATCGGCGGGCGTCCTCGCGGATCATGGCGGCGCCCTTCTCCGCGATCATCATGGTGGGCGCATTGGTGTTGCCGGACGTGATTGTCGGCATGACGGAAGCGTCGACGACGCGCAGGCGCTCCATGCCGATGACGCGAAGGCGCTCGTCGACGACGGCGAACGGATCGGTGTCGCGGCCCATCTTGGCAGTCCCGACGGGATGAAAGATAGTCGTGCCGATATCGCCCGCGGCCTTGATCAGAGCCGCATCATCGTCGCCGACCTCGGGACCGGGGAGATATTCCTCAGGTTTGAAGCGCGCCAGCGCGGGTTGCCGCACGATCCTGCGCGTCACCCGGACAGAATCGACAGCGACGCGGCGATCCTCATCGCTAGACATGTAGTTCGGCTTGATGATCGGCTTCTCCGCGGGATCTGCGGAGCGCAGGCGCACGAACCCGCGACTCGTCGGCTGCACGTTGCAGACGCTGGCGGTAAAGGCGGAAAACGCGTGCAGCGGGTCGCCGAACTTGTCGAGCGAGAGCGGCTGCACGTGAAACTGAATATTGGCGCGCTCGCGCGCCGGATCCGAGCGCGTGAACAGGCCCAGTTGCGAGGGCGCCATGGTCAACGGTCCGCGCCGAAACAGCGCGTAATCCAGCCCCATGCGCACCCGAGCAAGCGGCGAGCGATACATCTCGTTGAGCGTCTTGACGCCCGTGATCTTGTAGATGAGCCGCAGCTGGAGGTGATCCTGCAAGTTCTCGCCCACCCCCGGCTTGTCGAGCGCGACCGGAATGCCAAGCGTCCGCAGCTCGGCTGCGGGGCCAATGCCGGAGAGCTTGAGAATCGCGACCGAGCCGATCGCACCCGCAGCGAGGATCACCTCGCCGCGGCAGCGCGCGGATTTGACATCACCGTTCTGCCGCCAGCGTACGCCCGCAGCGCGCCGGCCTTCGAGCTCGATCGCTTCCACCAGGGCACGGGTTTCCAGCCGAAGGTTCTGCCGGTTGAGCACCGGCTTGAGGAAGCCGCGCGCCGCGGACCAGCGCCGGCCGCGCTTCTGGTTGACGTGGAAGACGCCGCAGCCCTCGTTGTCCCCGGTGTTGAAGTCGGCGATCGACCTGATGCCGGCCTGTTCGGCGGCGGCGCGGAATGCATCGAGAATATCCCACCGTACGCGCGGCGGTTCGATCCGCCATTCCCCGCCCACGTTGTGGGCTTCGCTCGCACCGAGAAAATGATCCTGGTGACGCTTGAAGAACGGCAGCAGATCATCCCAGCCCCAGCCAGTGAGCCCGAGCTGGCGCCAATGATCGTAATCCGCGGCCTGTCCGCGCATGTAGATCATGGCATTTATCGCCGAGGAGCCGCCGATCACCTTGCCGCGGGGATAGTGCAGGCTGCGGCCGTTGAGCCCCTCCTCCGGCTCGGTTCGAAACATCCAGTCCGCGCGCGGATTGCCGATCGCAAACAGATACCCAACGGGAATATGAAACCAGATCCAGTTATCACTGCCGCCGGCTTCGAGGAGGAGCACGCGCGTGGCAGGGTCGGCGGAGAGCCTGTTCGCGAGAATGCACCCGGCCGAGCCCGCGCCGATGATGATGTAGTCGTATGCGCCTTCGCTCTGCGGCTCGCCTTCCATATCGCGCGGCCCGGTGGGTTATCGTCTCCAATGTGCTCCGGGGCCTCGCATCTTGGCAACGGCGGAACGGAATTCAAATTCCTGGGCGGGGGTGCTAGGAAACAGCGTGCGGCCTTGATCGCGCCGTAAGCGCGACCCTGCCCCGGAACGGCGCTTCCGGATCGGCCGCTTCCCGATGCCAGCCCGGCTCAACCGAAGCTTGCCGGAAACGGCGCGCGCATTCATGCCCGCGCCATGCTTATGGAGCGCCGCCATGCTAACCCGCGTTTTCGTATTTTGGTTCGCACGCATCGCAGTGGCCGTCGCGTTCACCTCGCACGGCTTCACGTTCGCTCCGCAATGATAGAGCTGTCTCCCGATGAATGGGTGGCGATCAGGCTGTCGCTTCGAATTGCCGTCGTCGCCACGCTGGCAGCGCTCCCGTTCGGGCTCGCCATCGCATGGCTGCTCGCGCGCAAGCACTTTTTCGGCAAGGCGCTCCTGGACGGGCTCATCCATTTGCCCCTCGTGCTGCCGCCGGTGGTTACGGGGTATCTCCTTCTCATCTCGTTCGGGCGACGCGGGCCGATCGGCGCGTTCCTGGCGGA
>DASXIG010000110.1:0-3505 GCA_036498105.1 Xanthobacteraceae bacterium
AGCACGGGAATCGGGCGCACGCCGCCGGCATAGTGGCCGGTCCATTCGCCGAAGGGCCCTTCTGGGTGCGTGCGGTCGGGCGGGACGTAGCCTTCGAGCACGACCTCCGCGTGGGCGGGAAAAGGCAGCCCCGTCACTTTACCGCGCACCATCTCCACCGGGCGCCCGCGCAATCCGCCGACCAGATCAAGCTCGAAAACGCCGTAGGGCGCCTCCAGGCCGCCGAAAAAGAAGGCGAGCGGGTCGCCCCCGAGCACCATGACGACCGGCAACGGCTCGCCGCGTTTGAAGGACTTGTCCCGGTGAATCCGTCCGTGATGGCCCGCCGCCATGACGATGCCGACGGTCTTCTTGTCGTGTACCTGCGCGCGATATGCGCCCGCGTTGAGCCAGTTTTCCTCCGGATCGCGGGTAATGCTGTAGGTCCCCGTTCCTATGTAGCGGCCGCCGTCCTTCTCATGCCATTTTGGCGCCGGGAATATGGTCACATCCACGTCGTCACCCAGCATGACGTTCTCGAGGACAGGCCCATCCTCGACAATGACATGCGGCACTACGCGTTGGTCCTTCAGATAAGCCTCGCGATAGGCGTCGCTCAGCTCCCATTTCGTGAGATGATCGGGAAACCCCAGCGTCATGTTACGGCGCGTGCCCGCAAACATGTTCATGAGCAGGCGGAAGCCTTTCGGGCAACCCGCTATTTCTTCGAACACAACGCAGGGCCCATTCTCCGCGCGCAATACGGCCTCGGCGGCAAGGCCGATGTCCTCGTCGCAATTGGCACCCTTCACCGTGCGGACTTCGCCGAGCCGTTCGGCCGACGCGAGCCATTCGCGCAGATCGTTGTAGGTAATTTTGCCTGCCCAGTTGCTTTGCTCGATCATCAAACGAGATCCCCGCTGCGCCAAGCGGCGCGTCAGGAAGTCATATTGAGCGATGGAGCAGCTCAAGTACAGTACGCCTGGTAGCCCGCATGAGCGATCGGAGCGCGCCAAAGGCGCGCCCGATTGCGATATGCGGGGCATCCCGGATATCGCGGCGCGAAGGGCCGGCGCCGCTCATCCGGGCTACTCCAGCAGGCCTTTATGACCCAGTACAGTTAAACGGGGCATCTTCGGGAAGAAGCATGACGAACCGTATCGGCCTCAAATCAATACTGTTATTTGTGATCACCGCGATGCTGTGGAGCGGCGGGGCCTTCGCCCTCGACCAGGTCCGGCTGGGAAAGGCCGTCCCCAACTCCTTTGCCTTTGGGGCGGCCGAGGTCGGGGTGGAAGCCAGGATCTTCGAACAGGAAGGTCTGGAGCTCGAGGTCACGAGCTTTCGCGGCGACGCGCAGATGCAGCAGGCGCTCGCAGCTGGCAGCCTGGACATCGGTCTCGGCTCCGGCCCCGCATTGGGGTTCCGTGCAAAGGGCGCTCCGGCCATCGGCGTTGCGGCGATGTACGGACCGCCGGCCAATCTTGCCCTTGTCCTGCCTGCGGAAACTCAGGTCAAAGGCATCGCCGATCTCAGGGGCAAGCGGATCGGCGTGACCACGACGGGCTCGCTCACGGATTGGCTGGTGCGGGAGCTCTCGCGCCAGCAGGGTTGGGGCAGCGACGGTATTCACATTCTTGCACTTGGGCAGGTTCAGGCTCGCCTTGCCGCCGTGCAGCGCGGCGAGCTCGACGGAATGGTGACCGAGGCGGCAACAGGCTACGAGCTCGAGGAAGCCGGCAAGGCCAGGATCTTCCTCCTGTTCGGTGACATCGCCAAGAACTTCTACACCCATGTGATCTTTGCGACCGACGAGGCGATCGAGAAACGGCCGGATTTGCTGCGCCGCTTCTTGCGGGGCTGGTTCAGGACCGTCGCCTTCATGCGGGGCAACAAGGATTTCGTTGTGAATTCGGAGGCGAGAACGATCAATGTGAAGCCCGACATTGCAGCCAGAATCTACGATGCCCAGATCGGCGGCTTTTCGAATGACGGCGTATTTGATCCCGCAGCAATCGACGTGATCAGACATTCCCTCAAGGACCTCGGGATCCTTCCCGCTGTCCCGGATGCGGGAACGATCTACACCGATAAATTCGTTCCGGTAAAATTCTGAGCGTAGGGCGGGTTAGCCCCGAACCGGCCTGCGCCGGTTTGGGGCGTAACCCGCCGCTAGTGTCCCGATTCCGAAATTCGTTTCATCGTGCGGCAAGCTCTTTTACGAATTTCGGAATCGAAGGACACTAGCAAATCTATGATTCTAGTGTGGCTTCGGTTCAGAAGTCCGCAACCGCGCTCGCGGCAAGAATGATGCGGACTTCTGAACCGCCACACTAGCGGCGGATTACGCTCGCGGCTTTGGCCGCGAGCTAATCCGCCCTACGGCCTCGCCACCGCGATCTCGAGCGGGAACTTGTCCACGCATTCGCGCCCGTCCGCCGTCACGATGAAGGTGTGGCCGAGGAAGATGCCGAACATCCCGTCCGGCGTGATCGGATTGGGCTCGGCCATGATGATCATCCCGGGCTGGAGGACCTTGTCCAGCTCGTCTGCCTCGGTGCGCTCGGCAAACACGTGCGGCTTGTCCGTGACGATGTCGATGCCGTGCACTTGGGTCGGACGCGACTGCACGCCCTTGTCCCGGAAAAATCGGCTCGCGAGCCGCATGTTGTCGGTCGCATTGCCCGGCCTGATCTCGCTGATGATCCTGTTGTAGCCGGGCAGCGTGATCTCCTCCCAGAACCTGCGCACCATGTCGGTCGGCTCGCCCAGCGTGATCGGCGAGCCGATCTGCGCGGAAAGCCCGTTGTAACCTGCGGCAAGCTCCATGTTGATGATGTCGCCCTTCTTGAGCCTGCGATGGGATGGACGCGGATTGCCGAACACCATGGCCGGGTCATCCATCGGCGTCGTCCCGATGATCAGAAAGTCGATGTCGCCGCCGCCATCGAGGATGGCAGCGCCGGCCGCCGCGCGCAGCTCGTACTCGGGCAGGCCCGGCTTCGCGCGCGCGACGATCGCCTCCATGGCGCGCTGACACAGCACGCCCGCCTTGCGCACGCAGGCAAGCTCCTCCTCGCTGTGGATGAGGAGCAGCTCGTGCAGGAAGCCGCTGGTGAAGACGAGCTCGGCATCGGGCAGCCCCTGGCGCAGCGCGTTGTACTGGTTGACCGGCAGAAAATCCTTGTGGCGGGCATCGATCTCGACCAGCCCGATGCGGCCGCGCTCGAGCTTGAGCTCCCTGATGCGCTCGACCATCACATCCGCATAGCGGCCGTTGCGGCTATGGCGCACATCGGAGAGCGCATTAGCGCATTCGCGCCGGCACGCTTCGGCGTGGGTGCCGCCCATGGAGAAGACGAGGGTCGGCTCGCCGACCAGCGGCACCACGACGTAGGACGCAATCGCGTGCCACTCCCAATGCCCGGTCAGCCACTGCATGCCGCCACCAAAACTCCAATGGCTGGGGCCGCCCGGCACGATCACGCAGTCGAGCTCGTGCGCGCGCATCTTGTCGCGCAGCGCC
>DASXIG010000111.1:0-2825 GCA_036498105.1 Xanthobacteraceae bacterium
TTCGGCGGCTGATTGCGGTCCTTGGCTGAGGCCACAATGGCAGCAATCGAGCGCCGCTGGAACAGCCTGAAGTTTCTCCCCGATTCCATACGAGATGGGTTGCATCGCAGGCTACGCGAGCTTACGGGGACGGGGTTGCTGGCAGGCTCCGTCCTGCTTGCGCTGGCGCTTGCCACGTGGTCTGTCCAAGACCCAAGTTTCAGCCATGCGACCAACGCTCCAGTGCGCAACGCGCTCGGGGTTTGGGGAGCGATCGTCGCTGATCTCCTGATGCAGCTCTTCGGCCTGGCCACGATTGCGATTGTGCTACCGATCGCAATCTGGGGCTGGCGCATGGCGAGCCATCGTCCGTTGCGGCGGGAGCGGGTGCGTCTCGCGTTATGGGTGCTCGGGGTCCCGCTTTGGGCAGCATGTGCCGCCACCCTCCCGCGCAGCGCCGGTTGGCCGCTTCCGGGCGGGCTCGGCGGCGTGATTGGCGATTGGATGCTGGAGGTGCCGGCAGTTGTGGCCGGTGGGACGCTGACGGGTCTGCCAAGATCAATCACCATGCTCGCTACTGGCGCCGCGGCCGTCGTATGTTTTGCTTGGGTTGCCGGAGTTGGGCTCCGCTCGGGCTCCTCGGATTCAGACGGGGAAGACGACGAGCCGCAAGCGTCTATTTCGATCGGCTGGCTCGCACATGGATTTCTCAGCCTGAAGGCACGCTTCCGCCGCCTGCTCACAGCGCGCGCTGCGGTACGAGGCGGATTGGACCGCGAGGGCATCGCAGAGGAGCGCAGGGCGGAACCCCGCTTCGAGAATGCCGCCACCCCGTTACAGCCGCAGATCGAGCAGGAGGACGCCGGCGAGGATACGGCCGAAGCGGCGGCGCCCCGCGAGCGAAAGCCGAGAGCGACGGCGCGGGCGCCCAAACGAGCGAATGGCGGATATGCGCTCCCCCCGGTCGAGCTCCTCGCCGCACCCAAATCGACCGGCCGTGCCACGCTGAGCGCCGATGCTCTCGCCGCCAATGCCACTGCGCTCGAAGGAGTGCTGGGAGACTTCGGAGTTCGCGGCGAGATCATCAACAGCCGCCCAGGCCCGGTGGTCACGCTGTACGAGCTAGAACCGGCGCCCGGTATAAAGTCCTCGCGTGTGATCGGGCTGGCGGATGACATCGCCCGCTCCATGAGCGCGCTGTCGGCGCGCGTCGCGGTGGTCGCGGGCCGCAATGCCATCGGGATCGAGCTGCCCAACCCCACGCGTGAGAAAGTCTTTCTGCGCGAATTGCTCGCCAGCAACGACTACGCGGACACTCCGGCAAAGCTGCCGCTGTGTTTGGGGAAAACCATTGGCGGCGAGGCTGTCATCGTCGATCTGGCGCGCATGCCGCATCTCTTGATCGCGGGTACGACCGGATCCGGAAAGTCCGTCGCGATTAACACCATGATCTTGAGCCTCGTCTATCGACTGCGGCCGGATCAGTGCCGGCTGATCATGGTGGATCCGAAAATGCTGGAGCTGTCAGTTTATGACGGCATCCCGCATCTCCTCAGTCCGGTCGTGACCGATCCGAAGAAGGCGGTCGTCGCGCTGAAATGGGCGGTGCGCGAGATGGAGGAGCGCTACAAGAAAATGTCCAAGCTCGGGGTCCGCAACATCGACGGTTACAACGCGCGGCTTGGTGAGGCGAAGGCCAAAGGCGAGAAGCTCAGCCGTACGGTGCATACCGGCTACGACAAGGAGAGCGGCGAGGCGATTTATGAGCGAGAAGAACTCGATCTCGAGCCGCTGCCCATGATCGTCGTGATCGTGGACGAAATGGCGGACCTGATGATGGTTGCCGGCAAGGACATTGAGGGCGCCGTACAGCGCCTGGCGCAAATGGCGCGCGCCGCGGGCCTGCATGTGATCCTGGCGACGCAGCGTCCATCGGTGGATGTGATCACCGGCACGATCAAAGCCAATTTCCCGACGCGAATCTCTTTCCAGGTTACATCCAAGATCGACAGCCGGACCATTCTCGGCGAGCAGGGTGCCGAGCAGCTCCTCGGCCAGGGTGACATGCTCTACATGGCGGGTGGAGGTCGAATCAGCCGCGTGCACGGGCCGTTTTGCTCCGACGAGGAGGTCGAAAAGATCGTCCGCCACCTCAAGGCGCAAGGCACGCCGCAGTATCTGGAGGCGGTCACCGCTGTGCAAGAGGGGGAGGAGGATCAGGACGGGAACCCGGTCTTTGACGCAACCGGAATGGGGCAGTCGGAGGGAGCCGACGTTTACCAACAGGCCGTGGCGGTGGTCATGCGCGACAGGAAGGCCTCTACCAGCTACATCCAGCGCCGGCTGCAGATCGGCTACAATCGGGCGGCGTCGCTCATGGAACGAATGGAGAAAGAAGGCATCGTTGGGCAAGCGAACCACGCGGGAAAGCGCGAGATCCTCGTGGGGGAAGAAGAAACGGAGCATTATTGAACTTCAAATCGGCGGCAAAAGCGCGCCAGGCATGCGAGTAACATGGGGGTAGTCGTCATCTCGCCACATGTGGCAACTAGCAAGGCAGGCAAGGGAAGCGGAGAGGGGATCATGGCCCGCGTGCGCCGGAAGCTGTTGGTCGGGGTGGTGCTGTTGGGTGTGAGTGGGCTCTCTTCAGCCATTGCGGAGACGATCCCGTTGCCCACGCGGGCGCCGCTTCCGAAAGAGGGAGCACCGCCTCCTTCCGCGGCACGGCCCGCCGCCAGCCCGCAACCCGCGTCCCCGGTTTCCGGACTCGCTACGGGGCTGAGATCCCTGTTCAACCTGGATAAGCAGCCCGAGTCGGCGCCCCCGGCGGCCACCGCGGGAGCGTT
>DASXIG010000112.1:0-2977 GCA_036498105.1 Xanthobacteraceae bacterium
CGCGTGATGAGGATGTGCTTCTCCATGCGCTCGCCGCGCTCCGCTTTCTCGGTCTTGGAATCGAGCAGACCGATGATCCGATCGGAATCACGCACCGAGGAGACTTCCGGATTGGTCACGATGACCGCCGCATCCGCGAACCGCATGGCCAGGGTTGCGCCACGCTCGATCCCGGCCGGACTGTCGCAAATGACCCAATCGAACTTGCCGCGCATCTCCTTGATCACGGTCCCCACGCCGGCCTCCGTGAGGGCATCCTTGTCCCGCGTCTGCGAAGCCGGAAGGAGCCAGAGCGTCTCGACGCGCTTGTCGCGGATAAGAGCCTGCGACAGCTTCGCAACTCCCTGCACGACGTTGATGAGATCGAAGACCACCCGGCGCTCCGCTCCCATGATCAGATCGAGATTGCGCAGGCCCACGTCGAAATCGACGACGGCTACCTTCTGGCCCGTCTGCGCGAGGGCAGCACCCAGTGCGGCGGTGGATGTGGTCTTGCCCACCCCGCCCTTGCCCGACGTGACCACGAGAACTTTGGCCATGCTGCTTTCTCCCCCGCCCGCTTTCAATTCAGGGCTGCTATCGAGAGGACGCGGTCCTCCAGCCAACACTGGGTCGGCCGGCTGCGGAGGCTCGCGTCGATTTGCTCGGCAGTGCGGTAGTACCCGTCGATCGAAATAAGCTCGGCTTCGTTCTTGTTGCAGAAGATGCGCGCGCGCGTGTTGCCGGTCGAGCCGGCCATGGCGCGCCCGCGCAGCGCGCCATAGACGTGGATGGACCCGCCCGCGACGATCTCGGCGCCGGAAGAGACCGAGCCGAGCACGGTCACGTCCCCATCCGGAAAGACGATCGACTGGCCCGAGCGGATGGGGGTCTCGATCAGCAACGAGCTCGGCTCCTGGCGCCGCCCCCCTGGAATGCCGGGGGCAGCCGCCGCGCTCGTGATCTCGCCGCAGGAGCGCCCGCCCTGCACGAGGGGCGGCAGCAGAGGGTCGAGCTGGTTTGCCTGCGCGCCTTCCAACGCCATCACGCGGATGCCGCGGGCCGCGAGCTGGGTAATCAGCTGGGAAATCTCCGATACCTGGAGAGCCGAACCTGCGAGATCGAGGATGATCGGTCGTCCAACAAAGAAGTTCGGTGAATTCCCACTCCACTTGTCCAGCTGCACCAGCCAGCGGCCGATCGGCAGAGCGGGAGTGAGAACGAACATCATGAAGGAGCGAGCGCGAAACCGCATCGCTTCTTGCTGTTCAGCACCGTTGGCTTTCGTCACGACTGTCCCCGGCAGAGCTCGATTCATGCGGTGTAGTAAGGGAGATTAGGCGGTCGTCAGGGTTAACGCCTCGTTAAAGCGAAGCGTTTTCTATTCCCGGACGAAGCCTGAGGGATGCGCCCGCTGCGAGTGCATGCTCGCCCGCGCGGGACTATAATTCCTTGGGCAAGTGTCTATCGATCGAGCACCTGCCGCCGCCCGCGATGAAGACGGCAACCGCAATGAGCATCATGAAAATTGCATATTCCATCCCGCGCTGGGTCCAGCCCCATGCCGGCCACAGGATGAAAAAGGAGATCACGAACATCTGGATCGCAATTGCGCCCGCCGCCAACCGCGTGAGCAGGCCGAGCACCAGAAGGAGCCCGCCGAAGAATTCCACGCACCCAATGAAATAGCCCCCGAACAATGAATTGCCGAAGAGCTGCATCACCACCGGGTTGCGCGCCGTGCTCGCTGCTCCCCCGAGAAAAAGCTTGTCGTAACCGTGCGGCATCAAAACTGCGCCAAGCGATATACGCACGAGCGGATACACATACGGCTGCAGGGCACGATAGAGAGGCGCCACGAATGGAAATACGAGACGCTTGGGTTCGATGACGTCCGTCATGTTTGCTCCCCCGTTCACACCCGGCAGTCCCGCAGGATCTCCGGCTTGAATGCGAGGCCGTGCCCGGGCCGCTCGGGCGCGGTGATCATGCCGTTCACCACCGGCACGGGCTCCACGAAGAGATCGTTCGAGAGCCCCATCTCCTCGATCCATAGCCCGTTTGGGATGGATGCCAGGAGCTGCACGTTGAGCTCGGGGAAAAGGTGAGGCGCGATCGTCATCCCCCAGGTGTCGGCCAGCACCGCGGTCTTGCGCAGATCGGTGAAGCCGCCGCGCATGGGATCGGGCTGAAGGATCGGAATCCGAGGGGTCTCGAAGAACGGCCGCAGATCGAATCGGGTGAAATGGGTCTCGCCGCCTACGATGCGGATCGGCAGCGCCTCGGCCACGCGCATGTAGCCCTTGAAATCGTCGGCAGGCACCGGCTCCTCCAGCCAATAGATGTCGTACGGCTGGATCTTGCGGCCCATGTCGATCGCGACATCGGCGGTCCAGCCCTGGTTGACATCGATCATGATGTCGATGTCGGGACCGAGCGCCTCGCGCATGCGGCGCACGTTGTCCACGTCCCGACGCAGGTCGTCGGAGTGCGCGACCTGCATCTTGATCGCTTTGTAGCCTTGGCCCTTGTAGTGCAGCGCCTTGGCCACCATCCCGTCGCCACCGGAGCCGCGGAAGCAGCCGCTGCCATAGGCGGGAATGCGCGAACGGAAATGCCCCCACATGCGATGCAGCGGCAGGCCCGCACGCTTTCCGACCGCATCCCATAACGCGATGTCGAGCGCGGACATGGCCATGGTGACGATGCCGCCGCGATTGTAGGTGACCGTCGCGCGCCACAGGTCGTCCCAGATGGCCTCGACCGCGGTCGCGTCCTTGCCGATCACCCGCGGCAGGATCGCCTCCTCCAGCGCGACGGCGATGGTGCGCAGCCCCGGCCGGAACGAGAACAGATAGCCCATGCCGACGATGCCGGACTTCGTCTCCACTTCGAGCACGAGAAGATTGCGCGCCTCGCCGAAGGCATGACCCTTGAGCCACGGCGTATCGGGCCACGGCACCCGCAGGATGGTGATGCGGATAGCCGCGATGGTCAT
>DASXIG010000113.1:0-5927 GCA_036498105.1 Xanthobacteraceae bacterium
CCGGTCTCGACATCGACCTCGACGACGGCGACGTGGCACGCATTCGAAAACGTGCCCGCGGGATCATAGGTTGCGCTTTCCATGATCCCTGGACCGATCTCACCCTTGAAACGATGCACCTGATGATAAGCAGCGCGCGCGAGGCTTTCGATCCGAATGGAGCGATCGGTACCGACGACGCGCGCGGCATCCGCCTCGAGCACGATATCCTCAGCCGCGGCCTCGAGCAGGATGCCCGCCATGGTCGTGAGCCTGGCGCGCACCTTGCGCGCCGCCATGAGCGTCGCGCCGCCGGCGATCACAAGCGAACGGCTCGCAAAAGTGCCCCAGCCGTAGGGCGTGCGGTCGGTATCGCCGTGCACGATCTTGATGCGGTCGGGCGATGTGCCGAGCTCGTCCGCAATGATCTGTGCGAGCGTGGTCCGCAGACCTTGCCCGTGCGGAGATGCGCCGATGCGTGCCTCGATCGATCCCGACGGGTCTACGGTCATTTCCACCGTTTCCCACCCGGGCGTGACTTCCATGCCGCGGGCGGCAAACGCAGGTGTGCCGTAGCCCGTGCGCTCGCAGAATGTTGCCAGGCCCAGGCCGAGATAGCGTCCCTGCGCGCGCGCTTGCGCCTGGCGCGCGCGAAACCCGGCCACGTCGATCGCCTGCACGGCCGCATCCATGGTTTCGATGTAGCTCGCCTGATCGAGCAACAGCCCGGTCACGGACGTATGAGGAAAGGACCGGATCAGGTTGCGGCGGCGGATCTCGCCGGGATCGAGTCCGAAAGCCGCGGCCGCCTTGTCCATCAGCCGCTCGATCGCAAACGTGATGACGGGGCGGGAGACGCCGCGGTAGGGCGCCATCGGACAGGTGTGCGTGAGAACTGCGCGTGAGACGCAAGCATATTCGGGCACGTCGTAGGGGCCGGGCATTTCCGCCATGGCCATGAGCGGCTCGACCCCGCAGGTGGTGGGATAGCAGGAATAGGCACCGACATTGGCGAGGATGTCGGCGGACAACGCGGTCAGCCGGCCGTCCGCATCGAACCCGCCTTCAACGGCGATGTGCTGATCGCGGCTGTGAAAGCATGCGATCAGGTTCTCGCGCCGGTCCTCGATCCACGCCACCGATGTCCGCAGCGCCCGCGCAAGCCAGGTGATGACGACGAACTCGGGGGAAAGCGACATCTTCTGCCCAAAGCCGCCGCCGACATCGGGTGCGATCACACGCAGATCGGACTCCGCCATTCCGATGAGCTCGGCAATGACGGTGCGCATCGCATGCGGCGCCTGCGTGGAGCAGGTGAGCGTCACGCGCCCGGTGCTGCGATCCCAAGCGGCGTGCGCCGCGCGCGGCTCGATCGGCAAGGCATTCTGGCGGTGGGAGCGGGCCGCAAATGCGATGCGCCGATGCGCGCCCGCAAGTGCCGCGTCAAACCCTGCGGTCTTGCTGCTCGCATCGACGATCACGTTGTCGGGCGCCTCGGCATGGACACAGGCGGCGCCGGCGCCCCTTGCCTCGCGCGCGCCGACGACGGCCGGCGTGGGCTCGATCTCCGCCCCGACCAGATCGGCCAGATCCTCGGCGTCCTCCTGGGTGCTTGCGACCACTGCGGCGATCGGCTCACCGACGAAACGCACAACGTCCTTTGCCAGCACAGGCTGGCTGACCGGGATGTAATTGAACTTGTGCAGGAGCGGCCGAATGGGTTTTACGGCGGCGAGCTCAACCGATGTGAAAACCGCGCTGCCCGCGGGGACCGAGATGCGCGCGATGCGACCAGCGGCGACCGGGCTGCGCACGAACCGCACCCATCTGCTGGCGGTCAGGTCGCCAGTGAAGCGGCCATCACCTCGCACCAGCGCCGGATCTTCGAGTCGACGGATCGAGCGCCCCACCCATGTCATGCGCGGGCGCGACGCATCTCGGCCGCCGTGCTGCGCACCGCCTTGATGATGTTCTGATAACCGGTGCAGCGGCAGAGATTGGAGGCGAGCACGTCGAGGATCTCGTCATCGGAGATGTCGGGATTGGTCTCGAGCGCATTGACCGCGAGCATCAGGAAGCCGGGCGTGCAGAATCCGCACTGCAGCGCGTGGTGCTCCATGAACGCCGTCTGCAGGGGATGCAGCTTATCGCCGTCGGCAAGTCCCTCGACCGTGCGGATGCGCTTGCCCTGCACCTGGACTGCGAACATCAGGCAGGATCGGACTGCTTCCTGATCCAGAATGATGGTGCAGGCGCCGCAAACCCCGTGCTCGCAGCCGATATGGGTGCCGGTCTGCCCGCAATCGTCGCGGATGACGTCGACCAGCGTTCTTCGCGGCTCGACCCGAACCTCGTAGTCGCGGCCGTTGATGTTGAGGGTGATTTCGATCTTTTCGGTCATTGCGCCACAAATGTGCCCAGGCATCCTCCGGGTTCGGCGATTTCCAGGGCGAAAAGCGTCAGCTCGGTATTATTCTGGCCAAAACGGGCGATGCAGGCAACTCGCAGCGGCTTCGATGTCGAAAATCCGAAGCTGCGGCACAATCGCCCGTTCTGTGATGCTCATCACATACGCCGGAGCAGCGATCATTTAACCAGTCTCCCGTACGGTGATGCCGGCTTGCCGGCAAGCAGGGGAGGCCAGCATGGAAAGCCAAATCGTAGAAAGCCATGGCGTAGACGCGCCGCGCATGTTCGCGACTGCCACCCTCATGTGCGTCGTTTGGCTGGGCGCAATCACGATGCTGGTCCGGCAGGCGCAGGTCACCGATTTCGGCGGCGACAGAACCGCCGTAACGAGCACGCAATCGCTCGCGTTGCTGACGCCGGCTTCCATGCGCGAGCAGCCGATCCAGTAGCACGGATCGCGCGATCCATCACCCGCCGCGCGGGTTGCATGACCTATTGCCGCCGATCTGAAGCTCCCATGTCGGCGAGCATGAGCGTGCAGGGCGGCCCCGCCCTCGCGTGCGTGAGATCGATCGCCTTCCGTCCAGTCAACGGACCCATGATTTACACCTCATCTCTTTTTGCCCATCCTACAGCCGATGAAGAGTATAGGAACAAGTCTTCCTGAAGCTGAGGAGGTACGCCATGCAAAAACACCTCGCTGTGACTGCTTTCACAATAGCCATCCTTTGGGGTGCGGCGCCGTTTGCGAATGCGCAAAACGCGCCTGCGTTGGAGAAAAAGAATTATACCTATTCCGAATGGACCAAGGGCCGCTTTTCGGAAGCAGTAACCGTGACGGGTCCGGGGAAGACCATCTTCCTTGCAGGCGTCGGCGCCGAGGACGAAAACGGTGCCGCCGGAACGATACTGCATGCGGGCGATTTCATGGGACAATGCCGGTACGCCTACGACAAGATCAAGCGGCTGCTCGAGAAGCACGGCGCCACCTTGGGCGACGTGGCAAAGATGGTGACCTACATCACTGACGTGCGCTATCAGCCCGACTACGGCAAATGCCGCGTGGAAGCCTTCGGCAGCCACCCTCTGCCCGCCCATACCCTCTTGACCATCAGCCAGCTCGCGTGGCCGGGAATGATTGTCGAGATCGACGTCACCGCTGTCGTACCTCTAAAGTAACTGTGAAGCCATCCCATCGGGAATGAGCGCACCGCGCTCAAGGTCCGACCTCGCCCCCGCATCCATGCTGTTCGATTTCGCCGCCTGTAAGACCGCAGTCGGATCAGGAGGAAAATGATGAGTTTACGTTTCGGAAGAAAATGCACGCTCGCGCTCGTGCTGGCCGCGCTGGCCACGACGTGCAGCAGCACGGCCTGGTCTCAGACGACGCGAACCGTCAAGCTGGTGGTGCCTTATACGCCGGGCAGCGGCCCCGACATCCTGGGGCGGCTCCTGGCCGATCAGGTCGGGCGGCAAAATGGACCAACCGTGGTTGTCGAGGACCGTCCCGGCGCCGGCACGGTTATCGGGACCGAAGCGGTGGCGCGCGCGGCGCCCGATGGGAATACGGTTCTGATGGTGGCTCCTTCGTTCATCATCAATCCCAGCATGCGCAAGGTGAACTACGATCCGCTGGGTGAGTTTGAACCGGTCTGCCATCTCGCGGCGACACCGATGGTGATCGTCGTCAGTGCTGCCTCGCCTTACCGCAACCTCGCAGACCTCATCAATGCGGCACGCGCCAAGCCAGGCGAGCTGACGCTGGGAAGCGGCGGGCCCGGCTCATCCCTGCACATCGGATTCGAAATTCTCAGGCGCGCCGCCGGTATCAACATGACTTACGTACCCTATGGCGGCAACGCCCCTGCCATCAACGCGCTCCTGGGAGGGCATCTGACCTCGGTTTACGCGGACTATCCGACCATAGTGGAGCAACTGAAGGCCGGCACGCTGCGCGCCCTTGCCGTGGGATCGCGCAGGCGCGCCGAAGCGCTGCCGGATGTGCCGACGGTCGAGCAATCGGGGTTCAAGGATTACGATCTCGACATCTGGTATGGGCTGGTTGCCCCGGCGAAGACGCCGAGCGAGGTGATGGCGCAGCTCGCCGACTGGTCCGCCTCAGCGGTCAAGGCCGAGGATATGAAACCGAAGCTGGCGCAGCAGGGGCTCTACCCCATCGGGGTCTGCGGCGCACAATTCGCCGCGCATCTGCGCAAGCAATACGACGACTATGCGCGCGTCATTCGCGAGGCGCACATCAGGGCGGAATAGCCTGGGAGGACGAGCGATGATCACAACCGTGCGGAAATCAGTCGTGTCTCACGCGGCAGCGGCGGCGGCGGGTGCGGTCCTGTCGGCCGCGGCGATCTGGGGAGGGATGAAGGGGACAGATTCCGTGATGGCGCAGCCCGCCCCTGCCGGAGTTCAGCCGCTTCTGACTCAGCCTCTGGCCGATCTGCCCGGGCGGGAAGTGCGCATGAGCCTGCTCGATCGAGCGCCGGGAGCGAGCAGCCCCGCGCATCGGCACCCCGGCCACCATACCTTCGGGTACGTGATCGAAGGCAGCTACGAATTTGCCGTCAACGGGGAGAGCCCACGCAAGTTGAAGGCCGGGGATACGTTCTATGAGCCGCCGACCGCCGTTCACTCGACGTCACGTAACCCGAGCGCGGACCAGCGGCTCAAGATCGTCGTATTCATGGTGGCGGATCAGAAAAACCCCAGCACCGTGAGCGAGTAATGAGACAACAGAATCCTGATAGGAGCTGAGAGGTGCAGGGGGCGAGCATGAAATTCCGTGTCATCATGGCTGTCACAAGCGGACTTCTGATTTGCAGTATGGCCGAAGCTGCCGACATCAAGGTGCTTTCCACCCAGGCGACTGAACAAGCCTATCGCGAGCTGGTGCCGCAATTCGAGAAGGCGACCGGGCACAAGGTCATCACGGTGTTCACCGGTACGCTTGATGCCGATAAGCGGCTGGCGGCCGGCGAAAGCTACGACCTGCTGATCATGTCGGGCCCCTCGATTGATGAGCACATCAAGGGCGGCAAGGTCGCGCCCGGCAGCCGCGTCGATCTCGCCAGGTCGGGTGTCGGGATCGGCGTGCGCGCCGGCGCCCCGAAACCTGACATCAGCACGACCGAAGCGCTCAAGAGCACTTTGCTGGCAGCGAAGTCGATCGGCTATTCCACCGGACCGAGCGGCGTTTACCTGCTCGGCCTGCTTCAGCGGATGGGCATCGCCGACGAGATCAAGGGCAAGCTCAGGCAGACACCGACCGGAGTGTTCGTCGGCAGCATCATTGCGAACGGCGAGGTCGAGATCGGCTTCCAGCAGGTCAGCGAGCTGTCCAATTTTCCTGGTGTCGATTATGCAGGTCCGCTGCCGGCAGGCATCCAGCAGCTCACCGTGTTCGCGAGCGGCATCCTGGCCGGCGCCAAGGAAGCCGATGCGGCCAGAGCCCTGGTCAAGTTCATGACGACGCCAGCGGCTGGAGAAGCCTTCAAGAAACGGGGCATGGAGCCCGGCTGAATAGA
>DASXIG010000114.1:0-2597 GCA_036498105.1 Xanthobacteraceae bacterium
CAAGGCCGAATTGCAAGATCCATCAGCCTCCTAGATTCTGCTTGGCGTCGTAGCATCAGTCTGTTAGGTTGAGGGAATCGGCCACGCCCATCCTTTTACTTTTGGATTGGCAGTGAGGCGGGCTTGCACGCATTTAGCGGCTCACGCTCACTGATCCCACAACAGGGTCTAGCTATTCTCTGGCGGATGAGTTCCGCCCGGCACCCAGTATCAACGTTGATGAGACTTGTAGAGCTGAGACCATAAATGGAACCAAAAGCGGAAAAAATCGCATTATTCATTGATGGCGCAAACCTTTATGCCACGGCGAAGGCGATCGGTTTCGATATCGATTACAAGCGGCTCCTCCGCGAGTTCCACACGCGCGGTTATCTTCTGCGCGCTTTCTATTACACGGCTATTATTGAAGATCAGGAATATTCCTCCATTCGCCCATTGATCGACTGGCTTGATTACAACGGCTATGCCGTGGTTACCAAGGCCACAAAGGAATTTGTGGATCAGACCGGGCGCCGCAAGGTCAAAGGCAACATGGATATCGAGCTTGCGGTCGACGCCATGGAGATCGCGAGTTCTATCGACCATATGGTCCTGTTCTCGGGTGACGGGGATTTTCGCTGTCTGGTGGAGGCCGTGCAACGGCGCGGCGTACGCGTGACGGTAGTCTCCACCGTTTCCACACAGCCTCCCATGGTTGCTGATGAATTGCGTCGGCAAGCCGACGTCTTCCTGGATATCATTGAGCTGCAATCCAAAATTGGCCGCGATCCGGCCGAACGGCAGGCCAGGGAAGGGCGCGAGCCCCGCGACCGGCATACGCCCCAATTCCTCCACCGTTCACCCGCGCCCCAGCGAGCGGGAGCGGCGGCCGCCCTCGACGACGACGACGATTTCGAGGATTGAGGGATCCGTCATGCCGGGTGCGTCCGGCAAGCCTGGCCGCGACTGCCCCCTTTGTCCGCGGCTCCACGCGTTTCGGCATGCGTGGCGAACCCGCGAGCCGCTATGGTTCAATGCGCCGGTGCCTTGCTTCGGCGTTTCGACCGCGCGGCTCCTCATCGTGGGCCTCGCACCGGGGCTGCGGGGGGCCAATCGTACCGGACGGCCATTCACCGGCGATTACGCTGGTGATCTCCTGTACGAGACGCTGAAAAAGTACGGCTTTGCCACAGGAAACTATGCCGCACGGGCGGACGACGCCCTAGGCTTGATCGATGCGCGGATCACGAATGCGGTGCGCTGCGTTCCCCCCGAGAACAAGCCGCTGCCGGCGGAGATCAGGACGTGTCGTGCATTTCTTGCGGCAACCATATCCGAGATGATGCATCTGCGCGCAATCGTGACGCTCGGCCGGATTGCGCACGAGAGCACGATCGCAGCACTCGATCAACGCCGATCAGCAGCCCCGTTCGGACATGGTGCGGCGCAAGAGATCGGACGGCTACGCGTGTTCGCGAGCTATCATTGCTCGCGCTACAACACGAGTACCGGTGTGCTCACCGCCGAGATGTTCCGCGCGGTATTTGCGCAGGTTCGCGCTTATCTTGACGCCTGCAGCCCCGCGATTACCTCCTCGGCGCTCTTGTCCGGAGGGAATACCGGATAGAAAACCTTCGCAATGACGCCGAAATCGATCACGAGCACCATGCGTTTGAGCAGAACCATTCCGGCGACCGTGAACGTGGGGAGCTTTATCGCGCGGGCCAGCGCAAGCGTGCTGTCCGATAGAATTGGAAACGGCAGCTTGAGGCGTGCGACTGCCTCGCTCTGATAGGCCGTGTCCTGGGTGGAAAGCCCATACACTTGACGCACACCCAGCTCTTTGAGCTCGGCGAAATGATCGCGGAAAGAACAGGACTGCGGCGTGCACCCGCGCGCCCCGGGAATGGCGTCCCATCCGTCCGGAGGCGGCTCTCCCGGCACCCCCGTGCGCGGATAGATATAGACCACCGTGCGCCCAGTGAGGCGCGCCAAATCGACGGTGCTGCCGTCGGTAGCGGCCAACGGTATGGATGGAAGCTTGAGCCCGGCGAGATGGCGCGCCGCGCCATCGTCCTGCGGCGCCGGGAGATCCCTCGGCAACCGGGTTGGATCATGCGTTGTACTCATCTTGCGTCTCCGTGCTGGAGCCTCATGGTTGTGGTGTGTAGGAGATGAACTCCAGCAATGAGCCGTCGGGATCGCGGAAATAGATGCTGGCGCCGGCTCCTTTTGCGCCGAAGCGCTGCATCGGCCCCGCCTCGATCAGCACACGGCAGCGGTCGAGATGCGCGATGGCCTCAGTGATCGGCCCTGCCCATTGGAAGCAAAGATCGCTGTTGCCCGGCTGCACCGGCAAGCGTGCCACCTCAGCGGGTCGCACTCCGGGCCCATGCAGATTGAGCTGGACCGCGCCAAAGCGATAGGCAAATCCCTGTGCCCGAGTAATGATTTCCGCGCCGAGCACGTCGCGATAAAATGCATTCGACCGCTCCCAATCGGAGACGTGCACTACGCAATGGTCAAAGGTGATCGGCATGCCCATGAGTCACCCCTTTGCCCGCAGCAGCCGGCCGCGTTCGCGCTCCCAGCTCCGCTTCTTTTCCGTTTCCCGCTTA
>DASXIG010000115.1:0-2362 GCA_036498105.1 Xanthobacteraceae bacterium
ACCGTTATCCGTGGCTTGAGCTCACGGATGTCGGGGATTTTCAAGTTGATGCTCATGCTTACCTCTTGATACGCGGAAGTCACCGCCGGGCCGGGTCGGTCCGCCGCCGACCGTGGGGGCGTCGAGTCATCAGAAGCTCTCGCGAAGCCATCGTCCGACCCTTGCGATATAGCCGCCGCCTGTTTGCGAGTGCCGCGTTCGCCGCGGTTCGAAATGCTCGAGATGGGCCATTTGCGGGTACACCATCATTCCGGCGGCTGCGGCAAAGGCAGGTCCCCTTGCCTCCTCGGGCAGCCTGGAAATTCCCAGCGGGCGGCCGATGCGCACGGGCCGGCCGAGCACCTGCGCAGCCACCTCGGGCAGGCCGGTGAGCTGCGACGCCCCGCCGGTGAGAACGACGCGCCCGCGCGGCTCCGCCGCAAAGGGCGAGGCCTTGAGCCGGTCGCGCACCATCTCGAACATTTCTTCCACGCGCGGCTTGATGAAGCGCACCAGCGCGGCGCGCGACACGAATTGCGGCGGCTCGTTCTCATCGTGGTCCACCGGCGGCACAGCGATCATGTCGCGCTCGTCGGAGCCGCCGCTCAGCACGCTGCCATAAAGCGTCTTGATGCGCTCGGCGTCAGGCACCCGCGCATGCAGGCCCCGCGCGAGATCCATCGTCACGTGCCGGCCCCCGAGCGCAAACCCGTCCGCATGCACGAACTGCCCACCGGCAAAAACGGCCATCGTGGTAGTGCCCGCCCCCAGATCGATCACGGCTGCCCCGAGATCGGCCTCGTCATCGGCAAGCACGGCCAGCCCGGAGACGTAAGGGGTGGCAACCATGGCCTCGACGCCGAGGTGGCAGCGCTCCACGGTCAGCATGAGATTGCGGGCGACAGAGACATCGGCGCTCACGACGTGCATGTCGATACCGAAGCGATGCGCCAGCATGCCGCGCGGATCGCTGATCCCGGAGGAATCATCCACCCGGTAGCCGAGCGGCAGCGAATGCAGCACGGCGCGGCCGGTACGCACGGAATGGCTGCTGCCTGCCGAGAGGACGCGGGCGATATCGCGGTCGCCGATGCTGCTTCCGGGCAGATCAATGGATGCGCACATGAGCTCGCTGGCCGGACGGCCCGAGGAGATCGCGATGATGACTGCGTCGAGCTGCACCCTGGCCGCGCGCTCGGCGAGATCGGCGCATTGCCGAACGGCCGCCTCGGCTTGCTCGAGGTCGACGACCGTCCCGGCCTTGATCCCGCGAGCAAGCGTGTGCCCGAAGCCGATGATGTCGACAGAGTGACTGCGGTAGCGCAGGACCTCATCCGGCTCCCGCGGCTTGAGCCGGCCAATGAGGCAGGCGATTTTGCTGGTGCCGATATCGAGCGCGGCCACGACCGCCGAGCGCTTTTGCGCCACCGGCTTCATCTTCGGAGTGATGCCGAACGGGAGGCCGCTCATGCGTCGTTCGCCTTCTTTTTCGGCTTGTCCTTGAGCGCCTCCAGGCGGGCAGCCGCAGCAGCATCCGACAGGCGCACGGTGATCCGATCGGCAAGACGCAAATCGACGACGGCGATGTCGCGCGTGAGCAGCTTTCTTTCGCGGTCGAGCCCGGCGAGCCGCTCGAGCGCGGACGCGACGCCGACTTCGGGCAGCCGGACTTCCAGTCCGTTCTTCAAGCGCAGGTTCCAGCGCCGCTCGCCGACCAGGACCGAGGCGCGCACGAGGTCGCGCAGCTCAGGGTGCCGGTCGAGCAGAGCGAGGTGCTCCTTCGCCTTTTTTTCGGCGCCTGCACCGACGACGAGAGGAAGCGCGACGAGCTGGGGCGCAACATAGCGGTCAAGCACGGTTCCATCTTCCGCGATAACCGAAACGGCACCGTTTTTCTGCCACAGCGCGAAAGCCGCACGCTCGGTGATGCTGATCTGCAGCTCGCGCGGATAGAGCTTGAGCAAAGTGGCATCTGCAATCCACGGACTGGCCTTCAGCCGCTCCCGCGCTTGCTCGACCTCCAGGAACAGCAACGACGTCCGTCCGGAGATGCCGGCCATTGCGAGCACCTCCTCGCGGCTGAGATGCTGATGTCCGGTGAGGGCGACCGAAGCGATGCGCAGCCCCGCGAGATTGGCGGCCCAATCGCGTGCGTCCCTGCAGATCGCGGCGACCGCGGAAATGTGATCGCCCTGGATCACGCCATACGCGAGCGTGGCGAGCATGAAGGTCGCCGTTGCCACGGCACCCGCCGCACGCGGCATGCCCGGGCAGAGAGACTGTGCATGACGCTCTGCGCGCGGCTGGATCACCCAGCGCGCGATCCGCCTCAGCGATTGAGCGAGGCGTCCTCGATCATCCATCGCACCAGCTCATCAAACGT
>DASXIG010000116.1:0-7858 GCA_036498105.1 Xanthobacteraceae bacterium
TATGTCGGCGAGAACAAAACCTTCGCGCAGCAGTATCTCGCAGGAGAGCTCGAGATCGAGTTTAACCCGCAGGGGACGCTGGCAGAGCGCATCCGCGCGGGCGGCGCGGGCGTTCCGGCGTTCTTCACCAGGACCGGTGCCGGCACGACTATTGCGGAAGGCAAGGAGGAGCGCGAATTCGGCGGGCAGCGCTATGTCATGGAGCGCGGCCTCGTGGCCGACCTTTCGATCGTGCACGCATGGATGGGCGACACCGAGGGCAATCTCGTCTATCGAAAGACTGCCCGTAATTTCAATCCGATGATGGCCACTGCCGGCAGGGTAACCGTGGCCGAAGTCGAGCACCTAGTGCAACCAGGCGACCTCAACCCGGATCACATCATCACGCCCGGCATCTTCGTGAAGCGAATCGTCCACGTGCCGAATGGGATAAAGCACATCGAGCAACGCACCGTGCGCAAGCGAGCAGCGCCGGCCGGAACAGGGGAGGAAATCTGATGGCCTGGACCCGTGATCAGATGGCCGCGCGCGCCGCCAAGGAGCTGCATGACGGCTTTTACGTCAATCTCGGTATCGGGATCCCCACGCTGGTATCCAACTATATTCCGGCGGGGATGAGCGTGCAGCTCCAGAGCGAGAACGGGATGCTCGGCTTCGGCCCGTTTCCCTATGAAGGCGAAGAGGACCCGGATCTTATCAACGCCGGTAAGCAGACGGTAACGGAGATTCCGACTACCAGCTATTTTTCCTCGGCCGACAGCTTTGCCATGATCCGCGGAGGACACGTTGATCTTTCTATTCTGGGCGCCATGCAGGTGGCCGAGAATGGCGATCTCGCCAATTGGATGATCCCGGGCAAGATGGTCAAGGGCATGGGGGGCGCCATGGATCTGGTGGCCGGGGTCAAGAAGGTGGTTGTGGTAATGGAGCATTCCGCCAAGAACGAGCCCAAGCTGCTCAAGCGCTGCACGCTCCCGCTCACCGGTGCTGGCGTGGTCGACATGGTCATAACCGACCTCGGTGTGTTCACCATCGACAAGAAGAGCGGCGCTGGAATGACACTGATCGAGGTCGCCCCCGGCGCGACTCACGACGAGATCCGCAGCAAGACCGAGGCAAGCTTTCGGATCGGGTGCAACTGAAAGGCGCAGCAACAAGGCTGGTCCGGCAGACCTTAGGTACTTGCCGGCCGCGCCGAACTAGCCGCCGGCCGAGACAGGAAGGCGAGGATCTCTCGGTAAAATCCAACCTATGCTGCGGTTTCCCGAGGCCGCGCGGCCACGAAAGGGTCACAGAGCGCCTGCACAAGGACTGGTAGAGCAAGGGCGGGCGGAGATAAAAGCTTCTCAGCTTTGCCTTTCTTCAGGGCGCCGGCGAAAAAGCGAAAACTTCGAGAAGCAACCGTTGTGAGCATGCCCGTAGGCACCAAACGTCTCGGACTTGCCATTGCAGCTTTGATCCTGGCCGCCGTCTGCGCGTTCCTAATCGCGCCATTCCTGATGCCGGCAGAGTCCGTACGCGAGGCGGTGAAGGCCGAGATACGGGCAGTTACCGGCCTTGATCCCGTACTGCGCGGCGGCGCGTCGGTATCGCTCTTCCCGAGCGGGAGAGTGACCCTGGATGACGTGAGACTCAGCGACAACCGCACCGGAGCGACCGCGCTGACGGCCGATCAGGTGGTGGCGCGTCTGCGGTTTTTTCCGCTGCTCATAGGCCGCATCCAAATTGCGGACATATCATTGGTCCGCCCGACCATAGCGGTCGTGTTCAACCGGGATCGCAGCTCGAACTGGTCCGGTCACATGGAAGCCTTGGCGCGAAACCTCCAGCGTGCGCCGTCGCAGCCTTCCTCGTTCTCGGAGATTCGCATCGAGGACGGCACCGTGATTCTGAGGGACGCGGCCGAGAGAACCGTGGACCAGCTTTCGCATGTAAATTTCGAGCTTGCGTGGCCTTCCATCTCGCGCAGCTTTGCCGCTACCGGCGGCTTCATTTGGCACGACGAGCAGGTCACTGCGAGCATCAGCTTCACAGATTTCGTTGCCGCGCTGCAGGGCGATCGCTCGGGAGTGAAGGTGCGCTTCACAGGTGCGCCGTTGAAGGTTGCGTTCGATGGATACATCAGTCACCGTCCCACGCTGAAAATGGAAGGGACCCTTGCGGCGGATGCTGCTTCGTTGCGGGATGCGCTGCGCTGGACCGGCCAGCAGGCGCCACCCGGGGGTGGGTTTGGCCGCTTCGCTCTTAAGGCGCAAGCCAACGTCGTCGCCACGACCATCGGACTTTCCGGCGCGCATGTCGAGCTCGACGGCAATGTCGGCGAGGGCGTCTTGAGCTTCGATGGCCAGCACACATTGCAGGGTACTCTTGCCGCGGAAGGTCTCGATTTGACGCCTTATGTTTCCACGGTCCGGCTGCTGACCGGTGGCGAGCACGGATGGGACAGCAAGCCGATCGCGCTCACCGGCTTCGACGGCGTGGAGATCGATCTGCGGCTCTCCGCAGCGCGCGTAACCATTGCAAGCGCGAGGTTGGGCCGAACCGCCGTTGCGGCGAGCCTGCGCGGCGGCCATTTCAATATGGCGATCGGCGAGTCGGAAGCCTTCGGAGGCGTAGTCAGAGGAACCGTAGGGCTTGCCAAGTCGGCAGCGGGAGCCGACTTGAAGGCGCAATTACAATTCTCTGAGGTCGATCTCGACCAGTGTCTTGGCGAGCTGTTCGGCATAAGGCGTCTGGAAGGGAAAGGGAATCTCGCGTTTGCAATCGAAAGCTCGGGCGGCAGCGTTTATGAATTGACCAAGGGGCTCAACGGAACGGCGGCTCTCGTGAGCCGCAAGGGGGCCATCGCCGGCTTTAACGTCGAGCAACTGCTCAAACGGATTGAGCGCAGACCACTTTCAGGCCGCGGTGATTTTCGCATCGGAAAGACGCCTTACGATGCACTCACCGTGGACCTCAAGATCGTCGATGGAATAGCCAATGTCGAAGAAGTTCGGATGACCGGCGCGGCCGTCGGGCTCGGACTCAGCGGTTCCGCCTCCATTCCTGCGCGTGAGCTCGACCTTCGGGGAACCGCCAGCCTGTTGTCCCCCGCTGCATTGTCCCCCGCCTTTGAGCTGCCCTTTATGGTGCAAGGCTCATGGAGCGATCCGATCATGTTGCCCGACCCGCAAAGCCGTATCGAGCGCTCCGGGGCAGCGGCGCCGCTCCTTGACGCTTTGCGGAATCATGGCGCGCCAGAGCAGGTTCGCTCCGCCATTGAACGGTTGACAGGCGTTCCGTCCTCCCGACCTGGCACTTCTGGCGAACCAACTCCGGCGCTCGCGGGTGCGTCCGCTCCGACGGACGGCAGCCCGTCCCGGCAAACCGCGCCGACAAGCTCGGCGCGGGCGCCGGAGGGGCTGCAACCTCAATAATGCAGCTGCCTTTTTCTCTGCGAATGCTGCGCCTTGGCTAACAGTGACAGTACCACCACGGCGACCCCCACGACGGCCAGCATGATCGTGCAAATGGCATTGATCTCGGGCTTCACGCCAAGCCTGATCTCCGAATAGATCCGGATTGGCAGGGTAGTAGCCCCCGGACCGGTGGTGAAGCTCGCGATGACGAGATCGTCGAGCGAAAGCGTGAAGGCCAACATCCACCCCGACGCCAGTGCAGGAATAATCAAAGGCAGAGTGACGCTGAAGAACGTCTTCAGCGGCGGGCACCCCAGATTGAGCGCCGCCTCTTCGAGACTCGGGTCGAGATCCAGCAAGCGTGATTGGACGACCACAGTCACGAAGCACATGGTCAGGGTGGTATGAGCAATTGCGACCGTCCAGAACCCGCGATCAATCCCCACAGCAACGAACAGCAGCAGCAGCGCAAGGCCGATGATCACTTCAGGCATCACCAGCGGCGCGTAGATCATGCCTGAAAACAGCAATCGCCCGCGAAACCAGCCGAGCCGAACCAATGCGAGAGCCGCAAGAGTACCGAGCACCGTCGCCGCCGTAGCCGAGAGCACGGCCACTCGCAAAGTGATCCATGTGGATTCAAGAACCGCCCCATCTTGCAGGAGCTCGCGATACCAGCGAAAGGACCAGCCGGCCCACACGGTCACCAGCCGCGACGCATTGAAGGAATAGATCACCAGAACAGCGATGGGTACATAGAGAAATGCAAGCCCCAGCGCAACCGAAGCGACATTAAAGCAGGTCGTCTTGCGCATAATTCAGCTTCGTTCGGAGAGATTGCGCGTCTGCATGTGCTGATAGAACAGAATCGGCACGAGCAGAAGGATCAGCAGCGCGACCGCAACGCTGGCGGCGACGGGCCAGTCCTTATTCAGGAAGAATTCCGTCCACAGGGTCTGTCCTATCATCATGCTGTGCGAGCTGCCGAGCAGATCCGGAATGACGAATTCCCCGACTATGGGAATGAAGCAAAGGAGTACTCCAGCAATGACACCTGGCAGCGAAAGTGGCAGCGTCACCAGCCAGAAGGCTTTCCACCGGGGACAGCCGAGATCTGCGGCAGCCTCGATCAGCGTCTCATCCATCTTCTCCAGGGTCGCATAGAGCGGCAACACCATGAACGGCAGGTACGAATAGGTCATCCCGATATAGACTGCCGTGTCGCTGGCGAGCCATGCGGGTGGCTCATCGACCAACCGCAGTATGATGAGGAACTGATTGAGCAGTCCGTCATGCTGGAGAATATTGATCCAGGCATAGATGCGGATCAGAAAAGAAGTCCAGAACGGCAGCGCAACCAGCATGAAGAGCATTGGCTGCCAGCCTGTGGGCGCGCGCGCCATGCCGAGGGCGAGCGGAAGGCCGAGGACGAGCAGCAACAAGGTCGAGACCGTGGCGATCTGCAAGCTCTTGAAATAAGAGGCGGCATAAAGACGGTCGGACGCGATTAGCGAATAGTTGTCCGGTGACAGGCCGTCAGCGAAAGCCTTGAGAGCCTGCCACCCGCCGCTCAAATCCAGCACTGGAACATAGGGCGGCTGTGCAATCGCGGGCTGCGACAAGCTGATCTTCAACACAATGAGGAACGGTACGAGAAAGAAGAAGACGAGCCAGAGGAAAGGAACCAGCATCACGACGCGCGTTCCTGCGACGCGAGCCCCGGGCACGAAAGCTTTCATCGCGTCAGCACCACGGGGGTATCCGGCGACCAGCTAAGCCAGACCGAGTCATCAGGTTTGATCGCTCGCTCCGCGATTCGCATGATATTGGGTACCATCGCTTTCATCTCAAAACCACACTCGAGGCGTACCCTGTAAAGTGAAAACTCTCCGAGATAGCCGACGTTGCCGACCTTTCCGGCCACGCAGTTCGCGTCCCGTGCCGATGGTGACTCGCGTGAGATGCGCACCTTTTCAGGCCGCAACGCCACCCAGACAGTTTCTCCTGGCTTGCAGCCCCTGGCATTTGCGGCCCGTAGCTCTCCCGCGACGCTGCTTGCAACCAAAAGAGAGCCGGGCTCGGCTGCAAGCACCTTGGCTTCGATCAGGTTCACGTCCCCGATGAAATCGGCGATCCAACGTGAATTGGGTTGCTCATAAATTTCCGAGGGAGGGCCTACTTGAATCAGTCGGCCATGATTCATCACGCCGATCCGGTCTGCCATTGTCATCGCCTCCTGCTGGTCGTGCGTGACGATGATGAACGTCAGGCCGAGCTGCTTCTGCAGATTCATGAGCTCGAACTGTGTCTCGTTGCGAAGCTTCTTGTCCAAGGCCGCAAGCGGCTCGTCGAGGAGGAGTAGGCGGGGGCGCTTCGCCAACGAGCGCGCAAGCGCGACCCGCTGGCGCTCGCCGCCTGAAAGCTGATGCGGCTTGCGCTTTTCATATCCTTGGAGTCGCACGAGCGATAGCATGTGCGCTACCCGGGAAGCTATCTCGGAGCTGGAAATCTCATCCTGCTTGAGCCCGAATGCGACGTTGTTTTCCACGTTAAGATGCGGAAACAGCGCATAGTTCTGGAACATCATGTTGATCGGGCGCCGATGCGGCGGCACCAGAGCGAGATCCCTCCCGTCGAGGAGAATGCGACCGTGATCGGCAGCTTCGAGTCCGGCCAGCATCCGAAGCAGCGTGGTTTTTCCGCAGCCCGAGGGGCCGAGCAAAGCAAAGAACTCGCCCTCGCCGACGTCGAGCGATAGCCTGTCGACCGCGATACCGCTGGAAAAGCGCTTGCTCACCTCTTCGAGTTGCACCAGCGCACTCGCTGAAGATCTCGCCGGCTGAGCCACAAGCGCGCTCGCATTGTCTGAAGATCGGCTGTCCATGCCGCGACGCTAAGCTGGTCTGCTGACGTTGCTCAGGGTGCGCGCGACCGCCTCACGCCAGCCGCGCCATTTGCGTTCGCGCGTGGCGGCATCCATTTGCGGAAGGAATCGCTTCTCGCATTTCCACATGGCCGCGAAACCTGGCAAGTCGGGATACAATCCTGCAGCATGGCCGGCGAGATAGGCGGCGCCGAGCGCGGTCGTTTCCATGACCGCGGGGCGCTCGACTCCCATGTCCAGGATGTCCGCCAGGAATTGCATAGTGGGCTCGCTGGCCGCCATTCCGCCGTCAACCCGTAGCGCGGTCTCGCTGTAGGGTGTGGCCCAATCCGCGCGCATGGCTTGGAGCAGATCGCGCGACTGATAGCCGACGGCCTCGAGCGCCGCGCGCGCAAGCTCGGGCACTCCCGATTTTCGCGTGAGCCCATAAAGAGCACCGCGCGCGTTCGCGTCCCACCACGGAGCGCCCAATCCAACAAAGGCGGGCACCAGGTAGACTTGCTCAGCGGGATCGGCCTGGGCCGCCAGCGCGTTCACGTCGGGGGCCGCGGCAATCATCCTGAGAGCGTCGCGCAGCCACTGCACCGCAGCTCCCGCCACGAAAATCGCGCCTTCGAGCGCATACGTGCGCTTGCCCCCGAGCTGGTAGGCAATGGTCGTGAGCAGCCGGTTCTTCGACGCGACTGGCTCGTTGCCAGTGTTGAGCAGCATAAAGCAGCCGGTGCCGTAGGTCGATTTCATCATGCCAGGTCTGAAGCAGCCTTGTCCGACGGTTGCCGCCTGCTGGTCGCCGGCCATGCTTCGGATGCGTATGGGGGCGTCGAGCACGTCAGTGGTGCCGAAATCTCCGGCACAATCGCGGACTTCCGGCAAAATTTCGATGGGGACCCGAAGCAGCTCGCAAAGGTCCGAGTCCCACTCGCCACGTCCTATGTTCAGCAGCAGGGTTCGCGCGGCATTAGTGGCGTCGGTCGCGTGAATCTTTCCGCCGGTCAGCCGCCAGAGGAGAAAGCTGTCGACTGTGCCGAAGGCCAGCCGGCCGGCGCTCGCCGCGTCCCGCGCCCCTTCGACGTGATCCAGAATCCACGCAATCTTGCTGGCCGAAAAGTACGGATCGAGCAGGAGGCCGGTGCGCGCGGAAATCACGGGCTCATGCCCCGCTCGCCGAAGCTCCGCGCATCTGGCGGCCGTGCGACGGTCCTGCCACACAATCGCATTGTGAATAGGACGCCCGGTCTTCCGGTCCCAAATGAGCGTGGTTTCGCGTTGATTGGTTATTCCGATTCCCGCGATTTCTTTTGCGCTCATGCCCCCCTGCTGCAGAGCCGTTCGCATGGTGCGGAGCGTCGTGCCCCATATGGTTTCAGGATCATGCTCGACATGACCGGAAGCCGGATAGAGCTGCGGGAATTCCTCTTGTGCCATGGCAACCGGTGCCAGCGCGTCGTTGAATACGATGCAACGCGTAGAGGTCGTCCCTTGATCAATGGCAAGAATGAAATCCGGCAAGCTCTGCCTCTGGCGGACGCTGAGACGTGGCCGGGCGTTGCGTAAGGCTCCGGACCCCCTTTGCGCA
>DASXIG010000117.1:0-10400 GCA_036498105.1 Xanthobacteraceae bacterium
CGCGCGCGGCGCGGCGACAAGGTCCGTCTGGCGCTGCGAGGCGATCGGCTGCACTTCTTCGACACAACGTCCGAAGCGGCCATCTGAGAGAATCGAGAACAGCGCACAGCGCCGACCGGATGCTTCAAGGAGGAATGATGACCGCAATCGCCACCCTCGAGTCTACCCCATGGTATCGATCCCTGAACCGGATGCAGTGGAAGGCTCTTGTGGCCTCGAACCTCGGGTGGACGTTCGATGGCTTCGAGGTGTTTGCGCTCATTCTCACGGTCGGCGTTGCCCTGCACCAGCTCCTGGACGCTTCCGAACACCGGCTCATCCCCGCTTATGCCGGCGCAATTATTGCGATCACGGTATTCGGCTGGGGTCTCGGTGGCATGCTCGGCGGGGTGCTTGCCGATTATATCGGCCGCAAGCGCTCGATGACCCTCACCATCCTCGCCTATTCGCTGCTGACCGGACTGAGCGCGCTCTCCTGGGATTGGCAGTCATTTGCCGCCTTTCGCTTTCTTGTCGGGCTCGCGATCGGCGCGGAATGGGCAACGGGGGCCTCGATCACGGCTGAGCTGTGGCCGGACAACGCCCGCGGCAAGGGCGGCGCCTTTCTGCAATGCGGATACCCGATCGGCAGCATTCTTGCCTCCGGCCTGTGGCTGGCTGTCGGCACCTCCGGTCCCGGCGCCTGGCGGTACATGTACCTGATTGGCGTGCTGCCGGCGCTGATCACCTTCTGGATCCGGCGCAACATTCCCGAATCGCCCCGATGGGAACAGTCAGACAAACGCCGCCGCGCTGCGCGTGATCTCCGGCGGCAAGGCGCGACGCTTGCGGGAGAAGACGCCGCGCTCCTGCGCTTTACGCTCGTCGATCTGTTTGCCGAACCCGCAGTCCGCTCGCGCCTCATCCTGACGTTCGTGATGTCCCTGTCGGTCACCATCGGCTACTGGGGCGTTTCGACCTTCGTTCCAAGCTATGTCGGATCGGTCGCAACCAGTGTCGGTCTCGCCGCCCCGCGCTGGGCGGCATTGGCCGGCCTGGTCCAAAATCTGGGCGCTCTGGCCGGTTTCTTCAGCTTCGGCTTCCTTGCCGACGCGCTTGGCCGCAAGCCGACGACGCTGTTGTATTATCTGATGTGCCTGATCCTCACCCCGATCGTCTATCTGTGGGTGCGGGATATCCATGCGTTGTTGCTTGTCTTTGCAGTCTATGGATTTTTTATCCAGGGCATCTTTTCGTGGATGCCGATTTGGCTGCCGGAGCTTTTTCCGACGCGCATGCGCGCGACGGCCGCCGGCTTCATCTTCAATGCACCTCGTTTGATCTCCGCGATCGCCCCGCTGATCAGCGGCAGCTTGATCGTCGGCCTCGGCGGCTACGGCAAGGCGGCCACGATCATCGGGATGTTCTACGTGCTGGGGCTGATCGCAGCGCCTTTCCTGCCGGAAACCAACGGACAGCCGCTGCCGGAAGCCGGCGCATTGCCACGGCCGCAGGAAATTTGAGCAGCCGTATAGGGCAGGCTAGAAGCGGCCCCATGCCCAGCTATCTGGAATACGACCCCGCGGCGATCGAGCGGGCTGCGGTCTACCGGCTGCTGACCGGCGCGGTCGTGCCGCGGCCGATCGGCTGGGCTTCGACCGTCAGCGCCGCCGGCATCAGCAATCTGGCACCGTTTTCGTTCTTTACCGTGGTGTGCGTCGTACCCCCGATGGTCTCGCTGACCATCGCGCGCAACCCCGACAGCAGCGAGAAGCACACGCTCAAGAACATCCGCGAGACGCGCGAGTTCTGCGTCAACGTCGTCACCGCGCCGGTGTGGAAGGAGATGGTGGATTCCGCCAACGGCTTTCCGGAGGATGAAAGCGAATTCGCCCAAACCGGGCTGCGCGAGTTCCCTTCCGTGAAGATCAGGCCGCCGCGCGTCGCCGAGGTGCCGATCCATCTCGAGTGCAAGCTCAACCAGGTGATCGAGCTTGGGCCCAACCGCCACCCGCTGGTGATAGGCGAGGTCGTCTACTTTCATGTCGACCCGGCCTGCATGACCAACGGCTACATCGACATGCGCAAGCTCGCCCCGATCGGACGCCTCAACGGCTTTCAATATGTCACGCTCGGCGACATTCTCAACCGCAAATTCGAAGACGGCCAGCCGCGTTGACTAGACCAGCGTGTCGGAGGTTCGAAGCAATATTGGCACACTGTGATCCTCGTCCTGAGGAGGCGCGCGCTTCCTTTGAGCGCGCGCCGTCTCGAAGGACGGCCACAGGCGATTCGTGCCGGCTGCCATCCTTCGAGACGGTCGCGCGCAGGAAGCTGCGCGCGACCTCCTCAGGATGAGGGTCGGTGGATTGGCTCGATCGGTTTCATGGAAACGGGACACTAGAACGATCTTCGGAAGCGCGGCACTGGTGCGTCAGACCGCGCGCGCCAATTCCTGCTCCGTCGGCACCCGGCCCTGCGGTGTAAGCGAATCGACCGCTTTCGGGAGAGCGTTGCTCAACTCCTGGAGCAGCTGGTCGCGCGGCATGCCCGTGTGCTGGGATAGAGCATCCAGAACATCGCTGCCCAGCGTTCGCGCGAGGTCCTGAGGATCGATCGACTTGTTGGGTCCGGTGCCCACCCAGGAGCGTGCAACATCATCCTTGCCGTTCTGTCGCAGCTTTTGCATCAGCTCGCTCAGCCCGCCCTGCAGGATGGTCCCGGCGGCACCTCCCGCGAGCAACCCGCCCAACCCGCCGCGCAACATGTCGGCCATTCCGCGCCCATTGGCGGTGGGCGGCGCGCCAGCACCGGGAGTTGTACCGGAGCCCTGTGCGACCTTGCTGAAGGGGCCGCGGCCCTTGAAAGCCTTGTAGGCAAGGAGCGCCAGCAAGGCCATGGTGATCGGCGACATGCCGCCGCCTTTCGCGTTAGGCGCGGGTTTGCCGCGGGGCCCGTAGTACATACCCTTGAGCACGTCGAGAAAACCCATTTTGGCCTCCTGAGAGTTACGCCGCGGGACTAACCAGCTCCTATGCGGATAGTTGCATGGCTGAATGGTCCGCCGCTGGCTCGGTACCCCTCCTCCAAGCTACAACGTTGTGCATGCCGTCGATAGGTGAAAAGCCGGATTGGAGTCGGATGGATGCTGACCGGTCGCGCAGTAATATCAACTGCGCTTGTTATCGTTTTGTGTCGGTCCGCCCTGGCGAAACGTGAACGCGCAATAGCATGGCCATGAAGCCGTTGCGTGTGGCGGTCCTCGGTATCGGCTGGTGGTCCGACGTGCTGGCCGACGCCTGCAAGCGTTCGGACCTGCTCGATCTCGCCGCCTGCTTCACGCGGTCACTCGAAAAGCGCGCCGCCTTTGCGGGGAAATACGGATGCGCGCAGGCGGAGAGTTTCGAGCAAATCCTGGACGACCCCTCGATCGAGGCGATCATCAACACGACTCCGAACAACGTGCACCTCGACACGACCCGGATGGCGGCGCAGGCCGGCAAGCACGTGTTCCTCGACAAGCCGATCGCCAACACCGTGGCCGAAGGCCGCCGGATTGCCGAGATCTGCGACCAGGCCGGCGTCGTCCTCGCGCTCGGTTATCAGCGCCGCCGCGAAAGCCAGTTCCGCTGGATCAAGCGCGAGAGCGAGGCGGGCCGTTTCGGCAGGCTGGTGCAGGCCGAGGGAAACATCAGCCGCGACCGGCTCGGCAAGATCGACCTCGCATCGTGGCGCTACCAGGCAGCCGGAATGCCGGGAGGCGTGATGCTGCAGATCGGCATCCATTACGTCGATGTATTGGAATACCTGCTGGGGCCGGTGCAGCGGGTGAGCGCGATGTCGGCGCAGCTCGTGCTGCCCGGCGACAATCCCGACGTCGCCAACCTCATCCTCGAGCACGAGAACGGTGCCGTCTCCAATCTTGCGGCTTCGTATGCTTCCGCCTCTGAGTATTACATGCTGAACATCTACGGCAAGGAAGCGAGCGCGTATTACGACCTGTTCAACGGGCTGCGTCATCTCAAGCGCGGCGAGACCTCGGCCAGCCCGATTGCGACGGAGAAGAACGACACCATTCGCGAGGAGCTCGACGAGTTCGTCCACTGCGTCCGCACCGGCGGCAGGCCGGAAACCGATGGCCACTGGGCGATGCGCAATCTCGCAGTGATCAAGGCCGGGGTGCGCAGCGCGCGCGAGGGACGCGCCATTGCAGTGAACGAGATCCTCGCGAGCGGAGAATGATGTGGCCCTGCGCGCGCATGACCAAACCAGCCGAGCGCTCTACGAAACACTGTCCTTTTCCGTCTCGGGTACCGAGATCGGCACTCGGATCACGATCCACATTGTCATGTCCCAGGCATTGCGGATCCCCGCAACCAACAGCGTGATCAACGCGAGAGCGAGGGCTTCCAGGCTCCACTGCGATCGTTCGAGCAGGAGAATGGCGGAGCCGAGCACCAGGAGGTAGCCTATGATGGGGATGAGGGCGTAGAACAGGCGATCTATTATGTCCACCGCGAAACTATGGCGGACAAAAAGCTGCACCAGCACCCGTGCCGACTGGATCATGCCGGCGGCGCCCCCAACGATAAGCAGCACCCCAAGCGTGAGCCAGGTTTGTGAAGGAATTGCCGCAGCGATGCAGATGAAAAGCACGGCGGTGAAATGTGCCACGGTCGGACTGATGAAGGCCCGCATGGCTTCCCGGTTTCTCTCTGTGAAGACCTGCGCGCCGATCGAGGCCGCGACGAACATGAGACCGACGAGCGTTGCCGACGCCGTGCCGACCAGCACATAAAAGTCGTGCCAGGGATGAATGATATCCGCGAGCGGCGATGGCATTGCGCGCCTCGTTGAGTTCTCACAAAATCATGCAGGGCTGCTACAACCGCGTGCCAGCCGGCGCCGGCAAAAACGCAGGCTGGACCTTACTATTCCGCCGCGGCGCCCACCGTGTCCGCCATCGCCGCGCCGCGTGCTCCCAGCGGCTTGTCGCCATTGACGGTGGAGTCGCGTGCGGTCTGATGCTCGATCTCGGAATTGAGCTCGGCGCCGAACAGAATGACGATGGAGGAAACCCACATCCACATCATCAGGCCCATGGCAGCGCCAAGCGAGCCGTAGGTCGCGTCATAATTGGCAAAGTTCGCCAGATACCACGACAGCAACGCGGAGCCCGCCAGCCAGGCGAATGCGGCAAACACGCTGCCCACGCTCAGCCATTGCCACCGCGGCTCGCGGCGGCTTGGGCCGAAGCGGTAGAGCAAGGCCAACCCGACTATGATCAGCATCAGCAGCACCGGCCAGCGCGCAATGCTGAGCACTAAGGCGCCCACGCTGCCGAGACCCACATAGCTGAACACCAATGGCAACACGACGACGGCGCCAATCGCCAGCAGAACGGACGCAATGGCTGCAAGGGTAAAACAGAGCGACACCAGATTGAGCTTGATGAAGCCGCGCTTCTCTTTTTCGTCGTAGACGACGTTGAGCGCGTCCATCATGGCCTTCATGCCGGCGTTCGCGCTCCAAAACGCCACCGCCAGGCCAAAGACGAACCCGAAGCTGAGCTTGGCGTCACCCTTTGCGACCAACCGGCTCACCTGCTCCTGGAAGATGTCGAACGCACCCGAAGGGAGCAGGCCTGCCATGACGGAGAGATGCTCGTTGATCGTAGATGGCTTGGCGAAGAGCCCATAGAGCGACACCAAGGCGGTGATGCCCGGGAACAGCGCGAGCAAGCCATAGAAGACAACACCCGCCGCCACCGCGAGCAGCCGATCCTCGTTAAGCTGCTGATAGGTACGCCACAGGACGTCCTTCCAGCCCTTCCAGGGAAATTGCCACGGCGCGGTAGCCTGCCGGCCGCGGGCAGGCTCTCGCGCCCGCTCGTGCTGCAACTCCCTGGGCTCATCGGTGCTCCGCCTCGTGCCGAACGCCCCAGTTGCGGGCCGGGGGGGATTGCGATCGGGTTGTCTTGCCTGGACACAGCCGGGAGATCGAGAGCTGTCCATAGCTACCTCGACTGAAAGTTATCCCAGACAATTCGGAGAGCACAGCCACAGTTCCGCTCGATTCCATTCCGCGTTTAGCAGTTGCAAATGTTCGGCTTCATTGGGGGGCCGTTCCGTTCGCGCCGGTCGCGGGATGGCAGTCAGGACTTGGACGCCGCCTGGGCCGCGAGCATCCGCTTGGTCGCTTCGAGCTCCACGAGCGGATATGTATCGAAATGGGCGGGGATGATGTCTGCCCACTCATTCAAGATCAGGTGCAAGGCCTCGTTGCTCTCAACCTCGAGCACGGCGACGGCGCCGCGCCCGGCCCGCGGGTAGACATGACGGCAGATTCCGTTGTCCTGATATTTTCCGATCCAAGGCCAGAATTTTTGTCGTGCGATAGCAAGCTCCGAAGGCTGTTCGGGCCGTGGGGTCGAGACAACAAGAAACAGCATGATGGTAGTCTCCGGGACGGACAAGCCAAAGCTCGTTGCCGCGCAATCGGTGGCGCCGAGCAAGAAGCTGCTGCATTTTCTCGCGTGCGGCGCGACGGTGACGGCGAGTCCACCCTGATCCGACGCCTGGTCCTCGATTGCAAGCGGCTCGTTGGGGACCAGTCCACTGCGCCTGCCGGCAATGGCGCCAGCCCTGGCAGGCCTGCGGCGGGCTGGATCCGGATTTGGCCGGCACCATCGATGATGTCGCATATCGGTATTTCGCGACGCCGAGGCGCGAGTTCATCGTGGCGGACGTGCCAAGCGACGAGCGATATGCGCGCAATTGCGCTCGAGCCACGGCGAGCACGGCGTCAGTCCAGCGTGCGGCGGAAGCGCGTGACCGCAAGTGCCATCGCAACCAGCGTCAGAACGGCCAGCCAGAGCACATCCGCCTGGAGATCGCCGAGCGTCGATCCCTTGAGCATGATCGCGCGCACGATGCGCAGATAATGGGTCAGGGGGAGGCCTTCGCTGATCCATTGCGCCCAGGCCGGCATGCCGGCGAATGGGAACACGAACCCGGAGAGGAGGATGTTGGGCAGGAAGAACACCATCACCATCTGCATCGACTGCAGCTGGGTCTGCGCGAGCGTGGAAAACGTAAATCCGATGGAAAGATTGGTCGTGATGAACAGGATGGTGAGTGCGCCGAGGAGAGCGACGCTGCCCAGGATGGGCACTCCGAACAGGAGCACGCTCGCGGCGAGGATCAGCATCCCCTGCATGAACCCGACAGCCACGTAAGGCGCAATCTTGCCCACCATGATCTCGACCGGCGTGATCGGCATGGCCAGCAGGCTTTCCATGGTGCCGCGCTCGGCCTCGCGCGTGAGCGACAGCCCGGTAAAGACCAGCATGCTGATGGTCAGAATGGTGCCGAGCAGACCCGGTACGATGTTGAGCTGCGACACGCCTGCGGGGTTGTAGCGGCGATGCTGCCGAATCTCGAAACCGTCGAGCGATGCTTCGGGTACGGCATGCTCATTCCTCAGAGCCGCGCGTATCACGCCATCGAGCGAAGAGACCGCAGAAGCGACCGCGACCGGGTCGGTGCCATCGGACACCGCGAGCAAGGCGGGGTGATCGCCGCGCCGCAGCGCGCGCTCGAACCCGGTTGGAATCTCGATTGCAAACAATACCTCCCCCGCTGCCAGCAGGCGGTCGAGCTCCTCGACGTCGTAGACCTGCCGCGTGACGGTGAAATATTCGGTGTTCTGCAAGGCTGCGAGGATAGAGCGACCGACGTCGCTCGTCTCCTGCACCAGGATCGCGGTGGGCAGGTGCTTGGGATTGGTGTTGATGGCATAGCCATAAAGCACAAGCTGAAACACCGGGACCGCAATCATGGTGGCGAGCGTCACGCGGTCGCGCCGAAGCTGGACGATCTCCTTGACGATCATCCCCCAGACGCGGTGCCACGTGGCCGCGCGTGCGCCTGCGAAGCCGGTCACTGCAGCCTCCCGCGCGCGCCGGCCCTGAGCTCAATAAATACATCCTCGAGCGATGGGGTCGAACGCATCCATGCAAGGCGCGGTTCGTCACGATAGGGTGCGATGGCAGTCTCGAGCGCAGCGCCGTCACGGCCGCAGACATGCAGGCTGGCGCCGAATGGGGCTACGCTGTCCACTCCCGGGGTGGCCGCCAGCTTATCGGCAAGCGGCCCCAGACCCGCCCCGCTGACGACGAACGTCGTCAGTGCTGCGCGGCTGAGGACCTCATCGACCGTGCCATGGGCCAAGAGATCGCCGTCGGCGATATAGGCGATCTCGCGACAGCCCTCCGCCTCGTCCATGTAATGGGTGGACACCAGAACGGTGAGGCCGTCTTCGGCGAAAGCATGGATCTGTTGCCAGAACTCGCGCCGCGCGGTCGGATCGACGCCCGCGGTCGGCTCGTCGAGCAAGAGCAACTCAGGCCCGGGGAGCGTGCATGCGCCGAGCGCCAGCCGCTGCTTCCAGCCGCCTGAGAGCGCGCCTGCCAACTGCTCGCTGCGCGCTTCCAACCCCAGCCGCGAGATCATCGCGTGCGCGGCCCCAACCGCGTCGGCGAGCCCGTACATCCGCCCGACGAATTCGAGATTCTCGCGCACGGAAAGATCATGATAGAGGCTGAAGCGTTGCGTCATGTAACCGACGCGGCGCTTGATATGCTCGGCCTCGGTGCGGATGTCGAAACCGAGGCAGCTACCGCGCCCCGAATCCGGCGTGAGCAGGCCGCACAGCATGCGGATGGTGGTGGTCTTGCCGGAGCCGTTGGGGCCGAGGAAGCCGTAGATCGTACCCCGCTTCACGTGCATCGTGAGATTGCGCACGACCTGCCGGGCGTCGAATGACTTGGTCAGGTTCTCGACCTCAATAGCGATGTCGGCTGCGGGCATCATCGCGCGGCTACCTGCCTTGCGAGGTTGACGCGTGCCGGCTGTCCCACCCGCAAGGCGTCGGGGCGGTCCGGCCGCGCCTCGACCAGAAACACGAGCTTGGAGCGCTCCTCCAGACTGTAAATGACCGGCGGGGTGTATTCCGCGGTGTCGGAGATGAAGCTGACGCGGGCATAGATGTCCGGGGCGCACGCGTCGCATTTCACCTTCACCGCATCGCCGAGCCTGATCTCCGGCAGCATGGCCTGTGGGACGAAGAATCGCAGCTTCATATTGCCGGGCGGCAGGAGCGACACGACCGGGCGACCGGCCGCGACCACTTCGCCCGGGCGGAAATAAACCTGCTGGATGGTGCCGCTTGCAGGACTGACCACGGCGCGGCGGGCAAGCTTGGTCTGCACAGAGTTGAGCCGCGCCTCGGCTTCGATGAGCGATGCCTGCGCGGCGTCGAACTCTTTCTTGCTGCCGGTGCCGGTCTTCAGGAGTTGCTGTGCGCGATTGAAGGTCTCGCGCGCGTTGACGAGCGTTGCCTCGTTCTGCGCTACCGCCGCCTTCTGCAGGTCGGCATCGACCGTGAACAGCGGGGTGCCTTCCCCCACCGCATCGCCTTCCCGCACCGAAAGCTTCTCGACGCGACCGGTCTCATCCGGACCGATGAACACGAAGTTCGCCTCGACCCAGCCCTGGTAAGTGGGCTCGATCGGCTCAGTGCTCCACGCCGTCACCACCATGGCGCCCGCCAGCGAGAGCACCTTCGCCCCGAACGTCGCCGTTTTCGTCAGCCAATCAATGCGCACGCTGTATTTCCCTGATCGCGATCTGCGCTCTGCGAAGTTGCGCTGCGCTGGGTTTGTATGCGCAAGCCGCGCCTTCGCCAGTGACCGCGGTCACAAAAGTGCGGAATCTCGCGACTGTTTTGGCAAGGAATGCCAGAACCGGATCAAACGCAGACAGGGCGTCTCACAGCAGAGCGCACGGAAGCCTTTCGCGATCAGCAACCCACTCATTCCGGGCAGGACACGACGGGTGCCATGCTGACCCATTTGCTCGAGACGATGTTCTATGAGGAGGATATGTGGAACCATTGCTCTCGGACGAGCCGTTGCTGCGGTTCGCGAACCAGTATCGGTTTGACGCGGGGAATTAGCCGGCTCGCGCAATGCCGATGCTGCTTTCCAAGCCCGTGCATCTTCCAGGGCTAGCGCCGACTTTCTTAAAAACGTGACTCGAAACCCTTACCCTTGAGGAGCCGACAGCGGCTTCGCTGCCGGCGTCCCGAAGGTTGAGGGCCGCGCACTCGACTTCATCCTTCGAGACGGCTTTTCGAGTTGCTGGATCTAAAAACGCTCCAGCACTTCCGATTTGGTCGCATTACTGCGGAAAACCGGCATCCATTATTCCGGAAAATGCCCTGGCTCGATTGAAATTAGCTCGGTGTTTCAAGGAGGTAGCGCGAAAAATACATCGAATTTCTAAAATTGCGCGACCTAACGCTGCTCTACACGTCTAAGTTACGCAAGTTCCGGACCAAGATTGGCGTTTCAAGACTTT
>DASXIG010000118.1:0-5407 GCA_036498105.1 Xanthobacteraceae bacterium
AGGATTTACGCCGCAGGCATGGTCGTTACCGCGGGGTTCATCATCGGGTTTGACAATGAGACGAACAGCGTATCCGAGGCCATGGTCGATTGCATCAAAGCAACCAGTATACCCGTCTGCATGATAGGCTTACTCGCTGCACTGCCAAACACGCAGCTGACACGGCGGCTTCAGAAAGACGGGCGGCTTTTCAGGGACTATGAGATCGTGAATGCCAATCAGGGATGCCAAAGCACCATAGGGTTGAATTTTTGCACCCTAAGGCCTCGCCGGGACATAATCGAGGATTACCAGAGAGTGCTGCAAAGCGTCTACGATCCGGCTGCGTACTTCGAGCGAGTGCGAGCTGTCGGGCGTGCACTCAATTGCCTGGATGTCAGGCGACGACTGCATTTCAAAAAGAGCGAGCTTCTCCAGTTGGCTCGCGTGGTGTGGCATATGGGGATTCGAACGCCAGGGCTGCGACGTCACTTCTGGGGCGCATTCGTTGATTGCGCCTGGCACAACCCTGGCGCCGTGGACCAAGTGATCCGTCTGATGGCGCTTTACTTGCATCTTGGTCGATTCTCGCTTTACGTAATCGGCGAGCTGAATAGCCTCACAACGAGGATCGACGCAGGCGAATTGAACGTGCCTCCCTCAATCATCCCACTGTCCGCCGTCGGGTAGGGGTTAAGCGGCCAAAACGGAAACGGGGCAGCTCGACCAGGGAAACTGAGCAGCGTGCTCACCCCCGCCAAAAGCGACATCCTGTGACATGGGTCACAGAAACTCTTCGAGCCGCCTGCTAGCTTGCAGTCATGTCATCGTTTTGGCCTGCTGAAGAAGGGGTTCATAGATGCGTAAATTCATCATAGCTGCGATCGCGACGGCCTTGCTCATGCTCTTTTTCGAGCGACCCGATATGGGCACAACAAATATTGATGACCCGAGCGCTGATCTCCAGAGCCTCCGCCCCGAGCGCTGATCTCCGCAGCGTCAAGTCGAGCGCGGCGACAATGTGATATCGAATTTATCTGCGCCACCGCGGCGCTGCACACGCGGTTTCGCCAAAGACCAAAGGCAGAGAGGACCAGCGATGGATGAAGTGGCAGCGGATACGGTGGCGATAATCGCCAAGCGAGCTCCCCCCGACAAACGCAATCTGAGCATGACCGACCGACTGGAGGATCTCGGCATCGATTCGTTCAGCGCGGTCGAGATGATCTACGATCTTGAAGAAAAATTCGACGTGGAGTTTCCATACAATTCAAATGACAGCTGGCCCGAGGAGCTCCAGACTGTGGGTGACCTCGTCGCGGCGATCGAAAAGCTCATCGGTGGCAGGCAGTAAAAAGCCGCTGGGATCGTCAGCCCGATCGCCTTGGCGATCCTGAGATCATAGCCAGGTGGGCCGAGCCAACGTGGTTAACCGTAAGTAAATTTTCCGGTAGCCAATTTCCGGTTTTTGCGTATTCTTTTTGCATGCCACATCTTCTGGACCCCGCCTGGATTGCTGCATTCAGCCTGCTCTTGCTGTGCGCAGGTGCCGCGTATCTTGCAATCATGACCGAGCCTGACGCCTAAGGGGAAATCGCGCAGCGAGCTGGCTGAGGAATCTTTCAAATTCGCATTTACGGCTGCCATTGCTCTCCAATTCTGCACGCATGCCCTCCAATAACGAGCCGGTAACCTTAATGATCTATTTTACCTGCAAGTGGTTGAGGAGCCACCGTCGATGCATCCGATCGGGGGCCGGCGCTGGGCAATGTGGAGAGTATCATGCGTATTTTGCTCGAATACGATCTGGTAGCGCTCGCAGTGTTTATGTTCGGGCTTGCCGCCGTCGAATTGCTCGCATGGAGCATGTGAGCTCGACCGACGCGAACTTTCGCTAACCGATCCCGGCTTCGCCTCATGGCTGGCCGGCGGCAGCTGGCACAGTTTCCCTCTGATCCATGGGACGGTATCATTCGGCAGCATGCGTACTCTGAACTTTCAGCGGCACTAAAGCTACCATGTGGTGGCGCACATCCGATGCGGCGGAGGGATCGCTTTTCAGTGCGGCGAGGGTGCGCGGGGTGGGAAGAGCACGGCCATCTTTTGCTTCGGCTTCGGCATAGAGCGCCAATGCTTCTTCGGCATTCCGCAATGCCTCATCCACATCATCTCCCGCTGAAAAACAACCGGGTAGGTCAGGGAACCAGACGCCGACGGCCTTTTCAGGACCGGCGTCTTCAACAATCGCGACGAAATGAAGCATGTGGTAACACTCTCAGTCGGGCTTCCATCCAGCCTGTTTAACAGCACCTGCGTCACAAAGGTCCCTCGTAGCCCGCATGAGGTATCGGGGCGCGCCAAAGGCGCGGCTCGATGACGAGATGCGGGGCACCCCGGATATCGCGTCGCGCCACCGAGTGGCGCCCCGCTCATCCGGGCTCCGCAATCTAATCGGAGGGCTCCTGGTCGCTCCAGTTCCATTTCAGATTTGTCTCTTTCACATTTTTGGCGGCCTTCATCGCTTCGGGCGTAACCTTCTCGAAGGTGCGGCCCCTGCCGTCGCTGATCTGGACCGTTGCTTTTATCTGCAGCCACTTTCCGCCGAAATCACAGGTGTAGGGCGAGACCCGCTCCCCTCCGAGATGAACCCACGGGCCGGGAAACCGGGTTCCGTCACACATGATTTCGTCGGCTTTCTTATTCACCTGCGAAAGCCGTTGATCCACCTCTCGCCGCAATTGAGCCGACGTTGCGATCAAAGGCATGATGTCGCTCAGAAACAAGCTGCCGCCCTGCCCCAGCTGCCGCGTGTCGAACGCCATGGCGTGAGAGATGCCGAGCAGGAACAGGATGAGAGCGAGCCGAACCATTATTTTTCCTCCGGCATGTTTCTCTTGTCCGAACCCGCTTCGACCTCGCTGACCGGCGTCTCGGGTATCAACCCGCCGCGCCGGCGGCCGAACGTCTCCTCCCCGTTCTGCGCCCACTCGCCGGCAACGGCCCGTTGGGCATAGACGTCCCAAAGGTCGGACCATTCGCCGAGGGAATAGCCGTGCCACGGCGACTGCGGATTGAGCGGGGGAAGCCCAAGCTCCTCCCAGATCCCGCGCGCGCCTTCCATGAAGGATCGCGCCGGCAGAGCGAGCGGCGGCGCCGGATGCTTGAGCGTGGCATCGATGAGTATCGTTGAATCCTCGCTCGGCCGGCCGGATTTCGGCCCATGCCCCGCCGAACGATAAGGCGCAATGTGCACGTCCTCGATGGGGTTCGAGCGATAAGCCAGCGACCAGAACACGGCGTCCGTGTTGGCAGGATCGATATCCTCGCTCACCGCGATGCAAATCTTTCCGCAATCCGCAAGCAGCGTCGCGGCGCCGTGCAGCCCGCGCCAGATTTCGGTTTTCGGAGATCCTTGCGCAAATTGCACGAAAATTACCTTGCGCAGGTTGGAGAGCGGCTCGTGCAATGTGACGCGCCGCACGCCCTTGATACCCAGCCGATCGCGCAGATGCATGAGGAACAACGGCTCCATCGCGACTTTCTTGAGCACGCTCGACTCGCTTGGAGTGACCTGGCTGATGATCGAGGGAAACACCGGCGAAGGTTTGTGCGTGATCGCGGTCACCTGCATGGAGAGATTGAAATCTTCGAGCGCGACGTGGCCATGGCTCTCCCCGAACGGCCCCTCGGGCTCGAGCAGATCAGGCTCGATCAGTCCCTCGATCACGATCTCGGCGTCGGCCGGGATGGTGAGATCGACGGTGACGGCTTTCGCCACCCGCAGCGGCATGCCCGCAAGCCCGCCGGCCACCGACATCTCATCGAGATCGAGGGGGAGCTTCATTCCGCCGGTGAACATCGCGACCGGCGCACAGCCGAGCACGATGGCGCACGGCATCGGCTCGCCGCGCTCGTGGTGCTTGCGCCAATGCAGATAGCCGCCGGCACCGCCGATGCGCGAGGCCATGCGCACGCCGAGCCGGTCGGATGCCTTCAGCGCCGCACGATAGGTGCCCATGTTCTGGATCCCTGTGTCGGGATCGCGCGTAACGCACAGGGTGGCCGTGAGATAGGGCGCGGCGTCGAAGCCGGGCGTGGAGATCGGCACCGGCAGACGCGCAAGGCCGTGGTCGGGCCCGCGCAGCGCATCGCCCTTGATCACGACGGCCTGACAGCTCGGCGAAGACGTCAGGATGGGAGGGATCGGATGTGCGATGGCCTGGAGCCAGGCCGCCTCGATCTCGGCGACGGCCCTCCCCATTCCCACGGAATAGATCTGCGGCGAGGCTGCAAGCGCCCCGACCACAACCGGCATGGTATATGAGCGCCCGCGCGTATCCACCACGTTCGTGAACAGGAACGCGCGGCGTTGATCCTCTCGCAGTCCGCCCTGGAACTGCCATCGCACCAGCGGGTGCAGCTCGGTATCCTTGTTGATCGGCCGATCGATGCGGAGCACCAGCCCACGCTGTTCGAGCGCCGCAAGATGCGCCTGAAAGTCGAGCGGCGGTCCTTCTGTTCGTGCAACAGGCTCGAAACCCTCTCCCCTTGCGGGAGAGGGTGGACGCGAGCCGACGGGTTGGCGCAAAGCGCCGTCCGGCGGCGAGCGGCCGGGTGAGGGGTTTGAGCCGCTCTCGTCGGTTGTGAGTTCCCCCTCACCCGCCTCGCGGCACCGCCAAGCAGGCTGTGCCCGCTTGGCGGCTTCCCGCTCGGCACCCTCTCCCGCAGGGGGAGAGGGTTTAGGAGCGCGCCGCTCGATCATGGAGCAATCTCACGACGGATGCAGTATTCCGCATGTTTCATCACGGATCTCGTTAGCTTGTTTCGCCGCCAGCGTACGATTGCTGCCGATTGCAATGCAATCGTCTCGGTGTATCGTCGGACCGCGATAGCGCGTCGGAGGATGTCGGCCATGGGCGCGAAATTTTTCGGTGCCCGTGTCGCGCGCCTGGAAGATCCGGTCCTGCTCACCGGCCGCGGCCGGTTCGTGGGCGATATTAAATTGCCCGGCATGCTGCACGCCGCTTTCGTCCGCAGCCCGCATGCCCACGCCAGGATTCGCTCGATCACCACATCCGCGGCTCGTGCCGTGCCCGGGGTCCATGCCGCGCTCACGGCGCAAGATCTGCCCGCACGCTTAGCGACCGCGCAGATCCCGATGCTGGTGCCCAATCCGGCCATCACGACGCCGCGCACACAACGCGCACTGGCGCGCGACGAGGTCTGCTTTGTCGGCGAGGCCATTGCCGTGGTGCTCGCGGAGAGCCGCTACGCCGCCGAGGATGCGGCAGCCGCCGTGAGGATCGAGTTCGAGCCGCTCCCTGCCGTGAGCGACTGCCGCGATGCGGTCGCACCGGGCGCGCCGCGCGTGCACGGCGACGTGGCGAGCAATGTCGCAGCCACGATCCCCCTCGCCTACGGCAACGTC
>DASXIG010000119.1:0-2612 GCA_036498105.1 Xanthobacteraceae bacterium
CGCCGCGCTTGCGCTCTTCGCGCCGCCCGCGCGCGCGCAGCCCGATGCGGCGGCCGACTATCCCAATCGCCCCGTGCGCATCATTGTGAGCACGTCGGCGGGCGGCGGCGTCGATACCGTCACCAGGATCATTGCCGCGCAACTCCAGGAACAGCTCGGCCAGCCGTTCGTGATCGAGAACCGCGGCGGCGGCGGCGGCAACATCGGGGCCGAGGCGGTCTACACCGCCGAGCCCGACGGCTATACACTGCTGGCGTCGCAGCCCTCGCCGATCACCAGCAACATCGCGCTGTACAAGAAGCTCAGGTTCGACCCCGTCGCGATCGAATCGGTCGCGGTGATGGCCAGCATTCCGAACCTGCTGCTGGTGCGCCAGAATTTCCCGGCGCAGACGGCGAAGGAGTTTATCGCCTATGCCAGGGCCAATCCGGGCAAGGTGACCTACGCTTCGCAGGGACCCGGCACCACATCGCATCTCAGCGGCGCGCAGTTTTCCCAGCTTACGGGCGCAGGGATGGTGCATGTTCCCTATCGCGGCACGGGTCCCGCGCTCAACGACCTGATCGCCGGTCACGTCGACTGCTTCTTCACCGAGCTTGCGACAGCTTACAAGCTGCACACCGGAGGCAGGGCGAGGATCCTCGCGGTTGCGACGGAGCACAGGCTCGACGTTCTGCCCGACATGCCCACCGTGATCGAAGCCGGGATTCCCGGATTTGCCTCGGACACCTGGGAAGCTCTCAGTGCGCCACCCCGGACACCTGCTGCGATCATCGACAAGCTTAACCGGGCCGTCAACGCGGCGCTCGAGAACGCGGAGATAAAGGAGCGCTACCGGCAGCAGCATCTTCTGCCCGGCGGCGGGACACCGGCCGAGATGGCCAAGCTCAAGCAGGAAGAGACTGCTCGCTGGAGCAAGGTGATCCACGACGCCGGCATCCAGCAGGAATAGCCCGTCAGGCGATGATGTCCGGGGTGAGCTGATCCTCGATGTAGGAGATGCGGTCGCGCAGATGCAGCTTGCGCTTCTTCAGGCGCTGGACCTGAAGCTGATCGGAGCCGGGGCTGTGCTGCAAGGCCGAGATCGCGGTATCCAGATCGCGATGCTCCTGCTGCAATCGCGCCAGCTGCTCCTGCAACTCACGCTCTTCATCTCTGGTCATGCGCAATCGCAGATAGCAAAGCAGCCTGTGGGACGCGAGAAGTATCGCTTTTGGGCCCCTTTGTTCAAGTCAAACGGGCGAGAAAGGAGTTAAGCAAAGCGGGGATTGCTGCTCTGCATCATTAAAATCCCGCTTCGAATTCGCCGCGGAACAGTGTATGATGTCATCGGTCAGTCGCAACTGACAGAGGAGATCCCAAGCACATGTCCATGGAAGCTCATCTTGCCGAATTGGAGAGACGTCACCAGGCCCTCGAAGCCGAGATCAACGAAGCTCAGGCCCATCCATCGATCGATGATTTGCAAATCGTGGCATTGAAACGTCGCAAGCTGAGAGTGAAGGACGAAATCGCGCGCCTGCAGACGGATACATCCGTTCACTAGTTGCGCATGGGCTTTGCGCAAAAGTGGTTTCCACTTGCGCGGGACATGCTGTAGACGCCGCGATGATATAAGGACGACGCCGTAGCACCGACCGGCGTTTCACGCCGGTCGGCCGGAGGTTTGCTTCATGATACCGCAGCTCGGCTGTCTGCGGCGGAAGATTTTTCTGCGGCGCCACTGGCGCCGCTCTTAGTTTTGGCTAAGGGTCCAGCGCTTGCCGACCGCCCATCGATGGCGCGGCGCAGCAAATGAATTCCGGATAAAACGTGTACCGACAGGTGAATCGCCACAACCAAGCTTGTGGCACTCCCTTTCCACCATCCGGACGCCGCGATAGGATGCCCGCGTCTTTACTCCATTCAGGCGGCGCGCCGGCATGACGGCGGCGCAGACATGACGAGAGGAAGCTCATGAAAAATCGACGCACGAGCGAGTCGCGCGGCGGGGTCGACCGGCGCAAGTTTCTGACCAGCGTTGCCGTGGCAGGAACCGCAAGCGGCATGCCGCTCGCCGCATCCGCTGCGACGCCGGCGAATTCGGGAATGGCCCCGCTTGACCCGCGACCGTCGGCGCTGCCGCCCAGCATGCGCGTTGCCGCGGCCGAGACCGGGACTCCCAAGGACTTGCCGCGCATCGGCGGCCGGGCGGGATCCGATTTCATGGTCGACGTCATCAAGACGCTCGACATCAAATATCTGCCTGCCAATCCCGCCTCGAGCTTCCGTGCGCTGCACGAGTCGCTGATCAACTACGGCGAAAACAAAACACCCGAGTTCCTTACCTGCGCGCACGAGGAATCGGCGGTCGCCATGGGGCACGGCTATTTCAAGGCCGCCGGCAAGCCGCTCATGACGCTCTGCCACGGCACCGTGGGAATGCAGCACGCCAGCATGGCGATCTACAACGCGTGGTGCGATCGCGTGCCGGTCATTGTCGTGGGCGGCAACGACCTCGACGCAGCGCATCGCCCGCCAGGCGTGCCGACCATCCACTCCGCGCAGGACATCAACGCGCTGGTGCGTGACTACACCAAGTGGGACGACACGCCGGTGTCATTGCAGCACTT
>DASXIG010000120.1:0-7002 GCA_036498105.1 Xanthobacteraceae bacterium
GGCGGCCTGCACCTCGTCTTCGAGCAACGCACCGATGCGGCGCCGGATGGCATTGAATTCAGCCGACGTGACGTCGCGCGGCCGCGGCAGATCGATCGGCACGATCTCCTTGATGCGGCCCGGGCGCGCCGTCATCACGACAACCCTGTCGCCCAGCAGCACGGCCTCTTCGATATTGTGGGTGATGAAAATGGCCGTGCGCCGCTCCGCACCCCAGACCCCCAGCAGCTCCTGCTGCATCATCGAGCGGGTCTGCGCATCGAGCGCGGCAAACGGCTCGTCCATCAACAGGATTTTCGGATCATTGACGAGGACGCGCGCGAGCGCAACCCGCTGGCGCATGCCCCCCGACAGCTCCTGCGGATACCGTTGCTCGAATCCCGACAGTCCCACCGAAGCGATCTGCCGGCGCACGCGCTCTCGCCGTTCGGCTCGTGCCATTCCGCGCTCGCGCAGGCCGAACTCGATGTTCTGCTGGGCGGTGAGCCAGGGAAACAACGCATATTCCTGAAACACGACACCCCTGTCGGGTCCGGGTTTCCGCACCGCCTCGCCGTCGAGCAGCACCTCGCCCCCACTCGCATTCTCGAAGCAGGCGACGATGTTGAGGAGCGTCGTCTTCCCGCAACCGCTGGGGCCGAGAATCGTGAGAAACTCGTCGTCGCCGATCTCGAGATCGATGCCGTCGAGCGCGACGACTTCCTCCTGACGCGCGATATCGATGAATCGCTTGCGCAGCCCACGCATGACAATACGCCCATCGCTCTTCTGCCGCCCATGCCCGGGTACAGGCGCACTCACAGGCCGCGACTCCAACGCAGGAAGCGGCGGCCGATGAGCCGGATGACCAGATCGCTGAGGAAGCCGAGCGCACCCACGCTGAGCATGGCCGCAATGATGATGTCCATGCGCAAGAAATAGTACGCATCCCACATTGCAAAGCCGAGGCCTGATTTGACCGCCATCATTTCCGCGACGATGACCAGTACCCAGGCGAGCCCGATGCCGAGGCGCAGCCCGGTGAAAATGAACGGCATGGCAGAAGGCAGCACAACTCTCGGCAACAGCATGTAGGGACGGATTCCCAGCATGCGCGCGGCCCGCACCAGGAGCTTCGGCGTGCTGCCGACGCCTGCCGCGGTATTCACGACGATGGGAAAAAAGGCGCCGAGCGCGATCAGAAAGAATGCGGAGCCGTCGCGAATGCCGAAGAAGATCACGGCGAATGGAACCCAGGCGGTGATCGGGATCGGGCGCAAAACCTGGATGACCGGATCCACCAGATCGGACACGAGGCGGAACCAGCCGATCAGGCATCCGATCGTGACGCCGGTTGCGGCCGCAATCAGAAACCCGACGATCACCCGGTATGCGCTGTTGCCGGCGTGCGCGAACCAGGTGCCGGAATAAGGATTCGCGCCCACCGGCCCGAACATCCATTGCTGGAGCGCGCGCAGCACCGTGAACGGGGCAGGCACAAACCGCGCATCGACCCAGCCCCGGGTGGATGCGAGATGCCACAGGACGACGACAATCGCAGGTCCCGCAAGCCGGCGCAGAGCAAAATGCCCACTCGCAAGCACGCGAGCGGCATTGAAGCTCGTTGCTGGGGCAGCGACCGGGATCGCGGTCACTCTCTGTCCTTGCTGGTGGCCCTTGCTCTCGGCGCGCGCTCCTGTCGCTTGCGTTACTCGCCGCCGAGCTCGGTCTTCGGCTTGCCCGCCGCCTCGGCGAGCAGGGAATAATCGAACTGCTTATCGACTGCTCCCGATGTGTCTGTCTGGGTAAGCTTGGCGTCGTAAACCATGCGCAGCAGCGCCTTGGCCTCTTTCGCATAGAGTTTGTATTCGAGCTTCCCGCGCGGAATCGATTCCTTGATCACGGCAGGCGAAGCGCCGGTGCCCTGCATCGCGACCTCGGCATATCTACCCGGATCCGAATCGAGTGCGTTTGTCGCATCGATCACGGCGCGCATCATGCCCAGAACGGCCGGCCTGTGAGACTGAAGAAAGGCGGAATTGACCGCCATGAGAGCGTTGACGTGGTGGGTCGGATTCGCGCCGATATCGAGCCCGCTGTAATACCCATCGCCGGCGATGGCGGCGTCGGCATTGTTGGGCTCCCAGGAGACGAATCCGTCGATCTGATGGTCCTTGAGAGCCGCGAGCAGCGGCGGCCCTCCGGCGGCGAAGCTTACGGTTTGAATTTTTTCGATATCGGCACCACCGAGCCTCGCACTCGTCTTGAACAAGAGCTCGGCATAGCTGTTCGGGGCTGTCCCGAGCTTGCGGCCTTCCAGGTCCTTCCATTGGCCTGCCTTGATGTCCTTCGCCAACGTCAAGCTCTGCCCTCCGGAAGACACCCCGGCGATAGCGCGATAATCACGGAAGCTCTTTTCCTCCATCAGGCCGACATTGATGTATCCGATGACTGCTACGTCGACTTGGTTGGTCATCAGCGCCAGCTGCTGATCGGCATATCGCCGCATCGGCACCGGCTCGATCTCCACATTGTATTTCTTGGCATATTCCGGAAGCACCATCATGTGAGCCTGGTGGACCTGGACCGTATATGCGAAGCGAACCTTGTCGGCGGCTTGCGCCACGCCGGCAGATGCCAGCCCGAAGAGCAAGGCCGCCGCGATTCTCAGATTGCGCATCAGTGTCTCCCGCTCGGCCGCACTGTTTTCCACGATCTGTCCTAGGGCACCAGCGCGGTGAGTATGCCGTAGGTGTCGGGCCGCCTGTCCCGGTAGAACTGCCAGGCGCGCCGGCGTTGGGTGATGAGATCGAGATCGCACTCGATCATGAGGACTTCCTCGTCGGGTCCCGCCTGGGCGATCATCTCGCCCGCGGGATCGAAGGCGACGCTGCGGCCATAATACATGTAGTTGCCTTCCTGGCCGGTGCGATTGAGCCCGGCAACGAAATACTCGTTGAAGATCGCATGCGCGCACAGCTCCTTCTCCCACACCTTGCGTGAGAGGCTCTTGTCCGGGGTAGCGCTCGGGATCAGCACGATCTCCGCTCCGTTCAGCGCAAGCGCGCGGGCTCCTTCGGGATAATGGCGATCATGGCAGATCAAAATACCGATCTTGCCATAACGGGTCTTGAATACCGGATAACCGAGGTTTCCAGGCTTGAAATAGAGCTTCTCGAAAAAGATCGTATTCAGCGGGATGTGATTCTTGCGATAGACCCCAAGCAGCTCGCCGTCGGCGTCGATCACGGCGGCGGAGTTATAATAGACGCTGCGATCGACGCTCTCGTAGATCGGAGCCACGATGACGACAGCGAGCTCGCGCGCCAGCACCTGCATCTTCTGCGTAATGGGCCCGGGTATCGGCTCGGCGGCTTCGAAATAGCGGCTGTTGAGATCGGTGATGAAGAAGAGCTCGTGGAAGACCTCAGGCAAGAGAATGATCTGGGCTTTCTTGCCGGCGGCCTCCCGGATCATCGCCTCGGCACGCGCAATATTCAGCTCGCGGGCGCCGGTACAATTCATCTGCAGCAAGCCTACGCGAACCGCCATCTCACCATGCATGCTCTGTGAAAGTTGCCCGAACCCAATATACAATAGCGGTGACGAGGTCTACAACTGAGCACCTCTGCAATGGCCGAACGGTTCTCCGAAGCGTTTGCTGCCACGCCTCGGTGTGCCTAGTCTGGGCTGAAGCTAGTCCCCGGTGACGCATGGATTCGCAACGGATCCCGCTTTGTTTCCCCAAGTTGCGCCTCGTGATGGTCGCTGCCGCCGCTGCCGTATGCCTACCGCTCGCCGGCTGCTCGGGCGGCGTGATGGATCCGCAGGGCCCGATCGGTGCCGCCAATGCCAAGATCCTGCTCAACGCGTTGGCCATCATGCTCGCGATCGTGGTGCCCACGATCCTTGGCACACTGTTCTTCGCCTGGTGGTATCGGGCCTCGAACACCCGGGCGAGCTACCTGCCGGAATTCGTATATTCCGGACGAATCGAGCTTATCGTCTGGGCGATCCCTCTCCTGGTTATTCTGTTTCTCGGCGGCGTGATCTGGATCGGTTCACACGAGCTCGATCCTTTCCGGCCGATTGCCTCGCCGGACAAACCGACCGAGGTGCAGGTCGTGTCGCTCGATTGGAAATGGCTGTTCATCTACCCTGACCAGGGTATCGCAAGCGTCAACGAGCTTGTCGTGCCGGCAGGAGTGCCGGTGCACTTCTCCCTGACTTCGGCGAGCGTGATGAACATGTTCTTCGTGCCGCGGCTCGGCAGCATGATCGCCACCATGAACGGCATGGTCACCCAGCTTCACCTTCAGGCGGATCAGCCGGGAGACTACTACGGCCAATCGGCGCAATTCAGCGGTGACGGCTTTTCCGACATGCAGTTCATCCTGCATGCCGTGCCGCAGGAAGCCTTTGCGCAATGGGTCGGCACCGTGCGACAGGCCGGGCCCGCATTGGACCGAGCCGGCTATAGCGACCTGTCGCGACAAGGCAGCGTATCTCCTTTCACCTACCGGACGGTCGAGCCGGCTCTGTTCCAGGCGGTTGCCACCCAAGAGATCGCGCCCGCTCCAGGCCCGACCGCCGGGCGCGGCGAGCGGTCCGTTCATCCTCGCATGGAGCGCTGAATGTTTGGCAAGCTGACATGGCAGGCGATCCCCTGGGACCAGCCTATCCCGCTCCTTGCCGGCGCAACAGTCATGCTGGTGCTGCTGGCGGTGATCGCATGGGTCATCATAAAGGGTCATCTGCCGTACCTCTGGCACGACTGGATCACCAGCGTGGATCACAAGCGCATCGGCGTGATGTACGTCCTGCTCGCCCTCGCGATGCTGCTGCGCGGATTCATCGATGCGATCATGATGCGATCCCAGCAGGCGGTGGCCTTCCATGCCGCTGGTTATCTTCCGCCCGAGCACTATGACCAGATCTTCTCGGCTCACGGCACGATCATGATCTTCTTCGCCGCCATGCCGTTGATGATCGGGCTGATGAATTTTGTGGTGCCGTTGCAGCTCGGGGTGCGTGACGTGGCCTTCCCGACGTTGAACTCGACGAGCTTCTGGCTCACCGCGACCGGCGCGCTCCTTGTCAATATCTCGCTCGTTGTCGGCGAGTTCGCGCGCACGGGCTGGCTCGTTTATCCGCCGCTCTCCGAGCTTGATTACTCTCCCGGCGTCGGCGTCGATTACTACCTCTGGGCGCTGCTGATCTCAGGCGTCGGCACGCTGATGACCGGCATCAATTTCGTGACCACCATTCTGAAGATCCGCGCGCCCGGCATGAGCTACATGCGGATGACGATGTTTTGCTGGACCGCGCTTGCGGCCAATCTGTTGATCGTCGCGGCCTTTCCCATCCTTACTGCCACCTTGGGCATGCTGGCTCTCGACCGCTATGCCGGCTTTCATTTTTTCACCAATGACGCCGGCGGCAACATGATGATGTTCATCAACCTGATCTGGGCCTGGGGGCACCCCGAAGTCTACATCCTCGTGCTGCCGGCATTCGGCGTCTTCTCCGAGGTGATCTCCACGTTCTCCGGCAAGCCTCTATTCGGGTATCGGTCGATGGTGGCGGCGACCCTGTTCATCTGCCTCGTCTCGTTCATGGTCTGGCTGCACCACTTCTTCACCATGGGCGCGGGGGCGGACGTCAATACCTTCTTCGGCATTTCCACCAGCATCATCGCAGTCGGCACCGGCGTGAAGGTCTACAATTGGATGTTCACGATGTATGGCGGCCGCATCCGGTTCGCGACGCCCATGCTGTGGTCGCTCGGCTTCGTCGTGACGTTCGTCCTCGGCGGCATGACCGGCGTGCTGCTGGCGGTGCCGCCCGCCGATTTCCAGCTGCACAACAGCCTCTTTCTGGTGGCGCATTTCCACAACGTGATTATTAGCGGCGTGCTGTTCGCCGGATTCGCGGGCCTCACGTATTGGTTTCCCAAGGCATTCGGGTTCCGGCTGCACGAGGGCTGGGGGCGGGCAGGGTTCTGGCTTACTCTCATCGGGTTCTACGTCGTGTTCGTGCCGCTCTATGCCGCGGGTCTCCTGGGCATGACGCGCCGGTTGCAGCACTACGACGTGGCGTTGTGGCGCCCCTGGATCCTCATCGCGGGAGTAGGCATCGTGATCATGATCGGCGCCGCCGCCTGCCAGGTGGCGCAGCTCGTCGTGAGCATCCGCCAGCGCGATCAATTACGCGATGCCACCGGCGATCCTTGGGACGGCCGCTCGCTCGAATGGGCGACCGCATCCCCGCCACCGCCCTTCAATTTTGCGGTGCTGCCGAACGTGCACGGCACCGAGCCCTACTGGGGGATCAAGCAGCGCGCGATCGAGTCGCAGCAGCTCACCGCCGAGCCGGCCTACGAAGCGATCGAGGTCCCGCGCAACAGCCCGACCGGATTCATCACCGCTTTCTTCTGCACCATCACCGGCTTTGCGTTGATCTGGCACATCTGGTGGATGATGGCGGTCGGGCTCATCGCCGCTTACGCAGTGTTTGTCTGGTTCGCCTGGCGCGATGTGGAGGAATACGTGGTTCCGGCGGAGGAGGTCGCGCGCATCGACCGCGAGCGCCGGCGCGCGCGCGCGGAATGGCTGGCCGAGCATGCGCGTGCGGGTGCGACCGCATGAGCGCCACCGCCGATACCTGGACGCTGTCGCCTGGCCCGCGCACGGACCCCTACAGAGTAGGGCACGAGGGTGGCGGCGGACACGATTTTGCGAGGGGACATGGCGAAGGCGGGCCCGCATCCAAGCGGGTGATCGTCGGTTACGGCTTCTGGATTTTTCTGCTCAGCGACATCGTGATGTTCTCCGCGTTCTTTGCGGCGCACGCGGTGCTGCAAACGGCTACGGCCGGCGGCCCGGCCGGACGCGAGCTGTTCAATCCGACGAGCATCGCGATGCAAACCGCTGTTCTCCTGCTCTCGAGCTTCACCTGCGGCATGTCGGCGGTGGCGACCGAGGCGCGCAGCCAGCTCTGGACCCAGCTGGCCCTTCTGGTCAC
>DASXIG010000121.1:0-3586 GCA_036498105.1 Xanthobacteraceae bacterium
GATCGACACCGGAGCACTGATCCTGACCGGTGTCGCCGTACGCCGGCGCAATGCCCGCGCGATCGGCGAGCTGTTTGCCCGCCAAGCCGGCAAGATGGTCGCCGTGTCCGCCGGCGACAGCCTGGAAACGGTCATGGCCGCTCATGGCTCGGGCGCAGCGGCGCGCTCCATCCGCGACAAGGCGGCTGTGATGAATGTCGATGTGGGCGGCGGCACCTCGAAGATCGCGCTCTGCCGCGACGGACGGGTGAGCGACCTCACCGCGCTCGACGTCGGCGCGCGACTGATCTGCCTGGATGCCGATGGGCGCGTCACGCGCGTGGAGGAGGCCGGCCGCCGGTTCGGTGCCGAGGTCGGGCTTGAGCTTGAACTGGGGCGCGAGCTTGCCCCCGGGTCCAGGCACGCCTTGGCCGCGCTCATGGCAGACAAGCTGTTCGAGGCCATGGGGGGCGGCGCTCCCGCGCTGCGCGGGGGCGGGCTCCTGCGGCTCGACCCGCTGAGCGGAGGCGCCGGCATCGATCAGGTCACCTTTTCCGGCGGGGTGGCGGAATACATCTACGGCCGCGAGGCGCAGAGTTACGGCGATCTCGGCGCTGCGCTGGCGCAGCAGATCCGCGCGCGCATTCCGGAATTCGGGGCGAAGCTCGAGCGCAGCAATGAAGGCATCCGCGCGACCGTCATCGGCGCATCCCAGTACACAACACAAGTCAGCGGCAGCACCATCTTCGTCTCGCCTCTCGAGGCCTTGCCGCTGCGAAACGTGCCGGTGATTGCGCCCGCCTTCACCCTCGACGGCGATGAGATCGATCACGCCACGGTCGCGGCGGTCATCGCGACCGTGCTGCGGCGGCTCGACCTCGCCGATTCAGACACCCCGGTGGCGCTGTTCGTCCCGTGGCGCGGCTCCGCGACCTTCCAGCGGCTCGATGCCTTCTGCCGCGGAGTCGTGGCGGGACTTGCAGCGGTGCTCGCGCGCGGTCACCCCCTGGTGCTTGCCGGAGACGGCGACGTGGGCGGGCTCATGGGGATTCACCTGCGCGAGGAATTGCGACTCTCGAATGCGATCGTTTCGGTTGACGGGCTCGAGCTCAAGGAATTCGACTACATCGATATCGGGACCATGCTGCCGAATTCCGGCGCGGTGCCTGTCGTGATCAAGTCGCTGATCTTCCCCACAAGCCCCGCCCCCGGCACGGAATGGCGGACGCTCCAGCCGGTGTCGGCAATGTAGGGGCGAGGCATTGCCTCGCCCTCTTTGGACATGCGCTGTTGAGGGCGACGCAATGCGTCGCCCCTACGGAGTTGGGAAGAGCGCGTCAACTACGTCGGTTCAAAGCGGTTGCGCCGCCGCACCGGAGTGCACCATTATGGGCGCTCGTACGAGTGTTCCGAGTAGGCTTCGTCATGAAGGTCATCGTCATCGGAGGGGGGATCGGCGGGCTTACCACCGCGCTGATGCTCCATGCGCGCGGGATCGATTGCGAAATTTTCGAGCAGTCGGACGCCGTTCGCGAGCTTGGCGTGGGCATCAATACCCTCCCCCATGCGATCAAAGAATTGGCCGAGCTCGGGTTGCTCGATCGTCTGGATGCGGCCGCGATCCGCACCTACGAGCTGATCTACACCAACCGCTTCGGCCAGGAGGTCTGGCGCGAGCCGCGCGGGACCGACGCGGGCTACGAGTATCCGCAATTCTCCGTTCATAGGGGACGCCTGCAGGGCGTGATCTACCATGCGGTGCGGTCGCGGCTGGGCGAGTCCCGCATTCATACCGGCTATCGCCTCGGCGCATTCACCCAGGACGACGGCGGGGTCACGGCGTACTTCTTCGACCGCAACGGCTCGCACCGCGCCACCGCGCGCGGCGACGTGCTCGTCGGGGCCGACGGCATTCATTCGGCGGTACGCGAAGCGCTGTTCCCGAACGAAGGCCCGGCGCGCTGGAATGGGTCCATGCTCTGGCGCGGCGCAATCGATTGGCCGCAATTTCTGACCGGCCGCTCCATGGTGATTGCAGGCGGCATGGCGGCAAAGCTCGTGGTCTACCCCATTGCCGAATGCAGCCGCCCCGGCCACCGGCTCACCAATTGGGCGGTGATGGTCAAGATTGCCGACCCCGGCGTGCCGCCGCGCAAGGAGGATTGGTCGCGGCCCGGACGGTTCGAGGAATTGATGCCGCACGTGCAACGGTTTTGCATCCCCTGCGTGGATGCAAAAGCGCTGATCGAGGCAACGCCCGAGTTCTGGGAATATCCGCTGTGCGATCGCGATCCCCTGCCGCGCTGGTCGCATGGTCGTGTCACGCTCTTGGGGGATGCCGCACACCCGATGTACCCCGTGGGCTCGAACGGCGCGTCGCAGGCCATCCTCGACGCACGTTGCCTGGCGGATCGGCTGCGCGGCGCCGAGCACCCTCTGCATGCGGTCTGGCTGTACGAGCAGGAGCGCCTGCCCATGACGGCGCAGGTGGTGCAGATGAACCGCAAGGGCGGTCCGGAAGGCGTCATCGACGCGGTCGAGGAACGCGCGCCCGAGGGCTTCAGCAACGTGGATGACGTGCTGCCCTTCGAGCAGCGCAAGGCCATCGTGCGCGGCTATGCATCGACCGCGGGTTTCGCGCGCGAGCAGGTCAACAAGGCCGCGTGACGGATTGCGCGCCAGAAACCCAGCCTACGCCGGCGGCGGCAGGAAGATGACCTCGTACTTTGCCGAGAGCGCGACCACCTCCGGCGGCGACTGCTCCTTCATGCTGTGAATGGCCCAGAACAGGTCATAGAGCTTGCGCGTCGGCGTGACCCAGAAGAAGCACTTCACGGTCTGGTCGGTCTTGTTGAAGATGCCGTGCGGGATGCTCATGGGCAGCCGGATGAGGTCGCCCGAGGTCGCAACGTATTCATGGCCGTCCAGCAACAGGTCGAAGCGCCCCTCGAGCATGTAGATGAACTCGTCCTGGGTCGGATGGATGTGCGGCGGCACCAGCGTGCCGGGCGGAAAAGTCGCATGCCAGGCGAATGAATTCTCCGACACCTGCTTGGGCACATAGGTCTGCCCGAGAATATTCCAGCTGATCCCGTCAAGGCCGGTGCCGGCCTTGGTGATGCCGGCGGTCAGAGGCTGCATGGAACGCACTCCCATCATTCATTTGCGCGCGGTATGTTCAACCATAGACAATACCCGCGGGGAAACAATGCGGAACGGCGATCGTCGGTGAAGCATGAGCGGCGCTCTCCTCGTTGTTCAAGTGCTCAATGGACTGCAGCTTGGGGTGCTCCTCTTCCTGATCGCCGCCGGGCTGACGCTCGTGTTCGGCGTGATGAACTTCATCAATCTCGCGCACGGCGTTCAGTACATGCTGGGCGCCTATTTTGCGGTCACATTCTACCTGTTGACCGGAAGTTTTCTGCTCGCGCTGGCGCTCGCGCTCATCGCTGCGCTCGCCTTCGGTCTCCTGCTGGAGGTTGCAGTGTTCCGAAGGCTGTATGATCGCGACCATCTCGACCACGTGATCGCGACCTTCGGGATCATCCTCTTTCTCAATCATGGGGTGAAGCTCGTCTGGGGGTCGGCGCCCCTGAGCCTGCCCATC
>DASXIG010000122.1:0-2564 GCA_036498105.1 Xanthobacteraceae bacterium
AGCAGGATGCCGGCGGCGACGATGGCGCGATATTCCTTGTTCAGCTCGGCAGCGAGCGCGTGGAAATACTCTTCATCGCTTTTATAATATGCGTTGATGCCGACACCTGAGGGCGCAGTGGCCGGCAGAAACACGTGATGATCGGGCACCCCGGCGGCTTTGGATGCGGCTTTCAGATTGGCGATGTCGGTCTGCAGCTTGGCCTCGCCCCTGTATTTCACGGGTCCGGTGCAGACCACGGGAACGATCGGCAGGATGGCGCCGCCCATCATCGCTTCCTTGAAATACTGGGCGTAGTATTCCGGGAAGGCGGAGACCTCCTGCTGGAACAAAATAAGCTTCTGATCGGGTCGCGCTTCGAAGCCGTCGAAGCGTTCGCGGACATAGGTGAAGAACCCCGGCTTGGAATATTCGCCGTCGGTCACGATTTCGATTCCGCACTCGACCTGCCTGCGCACGCACTCGGCGACCGCCTGGGTCAGCACGGAGTTCAGCTCCCCCGCGTCGTAGGTCTGCCCCCCGTATTTTGCCTTCAATACATCGAGCAGCTTGTGCGGGCGCGGCAAGCTGCCGATATGCGTGGTCTGGATATGATCGGTGTTCTGTTGCATCGCCATGGCGTTGCTCCCGTGGCAGGTCCGCGTTGAACGCGAACCGCCTCATCATCTTGATCACGGACGATAGAACAAGCAAGCAGCGTAAGCGCGCGCTGGCGCGACCGCTGTAGGCGGGCCTCACTGAGGACACCTGACACGTGACACTGAACCGGCTCTGGAACGCCACTGGGGACGCGCTGTTTGGGGAGGCGGGAACTTCGCGCGCCGACAGCGAGAATGTGCGGGCGTGGGCGCAGGTCACTGCTCCCGTGGTCTGGCTGCTAGGCAAGACCGGAGCGGGCAAGACCGCCATCGTGTCGGCGCTGACCGGCGACACCCGGGCGGAAATCGGAGAAGGATTTGCCCCATGTACTCGGACAGCTGCCTTCTATGATGTGCCCGCTGAAGCGCCGCTCCTGCGCTTTCTCGATACCCGCGGGCTTGGGGAAGTGGACTATGACCCGGCCCCTGACATTGCCCAATGCGAGGGGCGGGCGCACCTCCTCCTCATCGCGATGCAGGTTGCCGACCCGGCGCAGGAGACGGTGCTGCGCGTCTTGCGGCTGGTGCGCCGCCGGCATCCGGAGTGGCCGGTCGTTGTCGCGCAGACCGGCCTGCATCGGCTCTATCCCGCGGGCGCACGCCATCCCGCATCGTATTCCTTCACGGGCGGCCCGGACGACGAGCGCTTCGCGGCGATCCCGCATCCCCTGCGCCAGGCCTTGAGCTACCAGCGGACGCTGTTTGCCGGCCTGCCCGGCCCGCCTCCGCTGTTTGTGCCGGTCGATTTCACCCAGCCCGAGGACGGATTTGCGCCTGCCGAGTTCGGGCTCGAGGCGCTCTGGCGCGCGCTTGAAGTGGCGGGACCGAGCGCATTCGAAGCTTTGCACCGCGCGCGCGCCAGCGCAGAGAACGATGTGATCCGGGCGCGGGCGCGTCCGCTCATCTACGGCCACGGAGCTGCTTCCGCCGGCGCCGGCGCCGTCCCCATCCCGCTCGTGGGCGTGAGCGGCTTGGCCGGCTCGCTTGCGCTGATGCTGCGCTCGCTCGCGACGCGCTACGGCGTTGCGTGGACGCGCGCCACGTTCGCCCAGTTCACCGGCGCCATCGGGGGAGGCGCACTTCTGTGGTGGGGCATCCGATATGGATTTCGCGAGCTGCTCAAGCTCGTCCCGGTCGTCGGCACTGCAACGGCCGGGGCGCTCAATGCCGCCGCAGCCTTCGCCATCACCGTCGGCGCGGGCGAGGCCGCCTGCGTCTGGCTCGGCTACTGGCGGCGCGGCATGAAAGCTCCGGACCATGAGGTCCGGCGCGCGTTTGCTGAAGGCTTGGCCGCCGGGCTGCGGCAAGCAAAACGTCAGAAGGCGAAACCACCGGGAGAGCACGGATGAATCTCGGCGTGTTCTTTCGGCGCTACTGGCAGGAGATTCTCCTAGTCCTGCTGGTAACGCTGCCGTGGCTGTCGCTGCTCCTGCTCGGCATCGTCTGGCTTTGGCAGGGCCGGCATGTCGCGGCCTGGGCGATCACCTCCGCCGCACTTGGCCTGCTTGCATGGCCGCTGTCGAAGTCCGTGCGGCGGCGGGCCAATGCACAGGCCCGCCACGCGTTGGGCGACCTTGCCGAGCCTGAGCGCGGCTGGAATGCCGTCGAGCGCGACGCTTGGAGCGAGGTGCTCGCAATCGCGGATGCTACCGCCCCGTTCTCGTTTCTCGAGTTCGACCCGCTCGTCGACCGGGCACGCGAGACCGTCGAGGCGGTGGCGCGCCGCTTCCATCCTCACGCGCGCAGCGCGTGGTCGCAGTTCAGGTTTCCGGAGCTGCTGCTGCTGACCGAGCGGCTCTCGCGCGACGTACGCCGCGAAGCGCTTCGTCACATTCCGGGGATCAGGACGATCAAGCTCAGCCAGGTCATGTGGGTGCAGCAGCAGACCGATCAGTATGGCGCGGTTGCGCACAAAGGGTGGCAGCT
>DASXIG010000123.1:0-1958 GCA_036498105.1 Xanthobacteraceae bacterium
GACTTGCAGACAACAACCCGCTTCTATCTGGAGAAGCCGCGCGAGGCGCGACAGATGATCCTCGACGCGAAGGGCGTGCGCCTCGATCCCGAAATCTATCTCAACATGAAGGATTACTACCGCGATCCCACCTTGCGGCCCGATGCCGCTGCGCTTGCGCGCGTGCAGGATGTCATGCTCGAGACAGGCTTCAGCAAGAAACGCGCCGATGTCTCTGCCATGGTCGATCTCAGTTATCTGCCGCAGGCACGGTAGCGCGCGCCGCTTTTGCCGCAGCCGCCACGCAGCACAAGCCGGGTCATGATGTTCCATTGCTCAGATTTGGGGTTAGCCACCTCTGGAATCCGGTCTCGATCCATGTGAGAGATGATACGGACGATCCCGCGCGGGATGCGCACACAGGAGGAACGGCAATGAGCGACCTCGCTTGGACTCTCCGGTGTCAGATTGCCGCCTCTTTGGTCGCGGTGCTGGCTGTTCTTGCCCCCGCGCAGGCGGAACCGGTGACGCCTGCTGCCAAAAGCATCAAGGCAGAGGAGACGGCCATCCTGCTGGTCGATTTCCAGGCTAATTTCGTCGCCCCCGATGGCGCCTGGTACGGCAAGTTTGCCGAACACTATGCGAGGACGAAAATGCTCGACCGCATCGTCGAGCTTGTCGGCAAGGCTCGCAGCAAGGGGGTTCTCATCGTCCACATCACCGAGGGCTATAGTTCGGATTACCGTGAGCTTGATCCCTCGAACCCAGGCCTTTTTCACCGGGGCCAGATCGGCCGCGGCGCCTGGAAAATTGGCTCGAAGGAAGCCGCATATTACGAGCCGCTGAGACCGTCGCCCGGAGACCGCGATCTTTTTTTGCCACCGCGCAGCCAAGCGAGCGGCTTCGGCGGAACCGGCCTGAGCGAGATCCTCCGCTCGAAGGGCATCAAGAATGTTGCGGTGGCGGGCTTCACCAGCGACGTCTGTGTCTATGCAACCGTGTTGTCGGCCTACGATCTCGGTTTCCACGTCTACGCCTTGCGCGAAGCCATGGTGGGCTTCTTCGACGGGATGGCCGAGCAAATGGTCAACTTCGTCTATCCGATGTGGTCGCAGGTCATCGACAATGACGAGTTCGACAAGATGATTGAAGGGCCCCCGCCCGCCGCCCGGAAAGCGGAGGCGAATTAGGAGCCCAATTTATAAATTATGGCTCTCATTCCGTGGCTCCATAACAAATAGGGCGGCGCAAGGCGCCGCCCAGTGAAACGCAGGGAGGAAGTGCAGATGAAGCAGGAACTGCCGAGACGCTGGAGATCAGTCGCCTTCCCATGCACGTGGCATGGGTGATTCGTCAACCACATTTCACGCTGCTCCAATGTCGCTCCACGGTTTTTAGGCGCTGCGCGATGATTTGCGGGGACGGGCGGCGATTATCCCCATTCGAGCCGAAATCTCGGCCGGAACGCGATACTCACGCAAGACAAGGCGCATATCGCGCAGCCCGCAGGCTTCGCGCTGCACGATGAAATGCCACAGCGCCGTGCTTGCCTCCTGCAGCAATGCGGCCCGCAGCTCCCGGTCCTGCAACGAGAATTCTCCTGCGGAACGGCTGTGATCGAACTCGGCAAGTGCTGCCAGCGCTGCCTCGAATGCGCGTCCCAGCCGGCCGAGCGCCGATGCCTTCTCCTGCGCAAACTCATTCTCGAGCAGGTCTGCCGGCGGGCTCTTCAGAGGTCGATCGGTCATCGCGTCTTCCGTCGTGAATCCCGCAGTGTGGCGGTTCAGAAGGCCGCATCATTCCTGCGGAGCGCCCGATTGCGGACTTCTGAACCCGTCCCCGGCGGCGCTACGGGCTTGAAGCGCGTTCCAGTGCCCGCTTCCGAAGGTCGTGATACATTGCGGCACCCTCTGACACGAACTTCGGAAGCAAGGGGGCACGAGCAAAGCTATGATTCTAGTGCCGCTTTCGATTTGAAG